>WQST01000310.1 GCA_009787745.1 Lachnospiraceae bacterium | reverse complement strand
CGGCATTCAATGATGTCCTGTCTGTGAATGGTTTGAGAAGTTCAACAAACGAATCAGGATTTCGATACTTTAATAAAAGCATTTATAGAATTAATATTGATTGTTATATACAGCATCAAAGCTTTGAATATAAAAATACCAATTATATTTTGGATGTATCAAACAGCTTTGCAACTGCTGTTATGTCCGCAAAAATATGCGATTATATGAATAAAGGAAATAATACTTTAGAAGAAATAAAAAAAATCTTATCAAAGTATTCATTACCAAGTAAACGAATAACTAAAATTATCCATAAAAGTCATTTCAAAAAGCCAATAAAAATACCGATAATTGTTATTGCTGCAAATATAAATAATATTTCAAGCAACTATTTTTCTTTCATTCAACAACTTATATTTTATTTTAATAAACAAGGATACAATGGTATTTGCTTAAGTGAATATCATAAAACCGATTTTGATAGTAATATGCTTAACCTTTTAGATTATCCGCTCTATAATGCAACTGAAAAACTTCACTTTTACAGCTCATATTGTAACGTTGATTACATCTTAATACATTGCAATATTGATTTTATTAATAAAAAATTAAAATCAAAAGACATTGATATTATTGTAAATATCGCTTATACGAAAAACATAAAAAAGAAGGGGGTGCAATGTATTAATTATTCTGAACCTGAACTAAATAACTTAGAAAGTTTTGAAAAGTTATTTATAAAAATCTATCAGTATTTATCCTCTTAAGCAAACCTAAAACTTCTCATACCCCTCATACTTATAATCATGCTTCCGCTTCCTCCGCAAAGCAACCCACTTCCGAATCTCCCGCTTAGAAACCACGAACACAATAACCAACATCATCGTCACGGGAGTAACTAAAAACAGCACCTGAAACACTAACAAAAACGCCAAAATATCCTCATACCCGCGCGCATAATTCTCCCAATACGGAAACCGAATCGCATAGCTTTGCATCGACCGAAGCCCTACGTCCAAGATAACCAAAGCAAGCGGCTGTAAATTAAACCTGGCCGTATTATCAACCACCTTCATCCGCTCTTCGCTAAACCCGAATTTCTCCGTCACGACCCGATAAGCAAACCCCGAAACAGGGTTCGGCATCACCACTTCATAACTACGAATCCCCATCGTCTGCCCATACAAACTAAGCGAGTCATTGGAAATATAAGCAACTCCCCCGCTTAATCCGGCGCCTTCCCACATCCGCCCCGTTTCGCGCTTGATAACACCCCGCACATAATGATTGACACCGCCGATAGAAACAGGCATTCCGATAATATCAGACGAACCAAACAAATGCCATGCCGCTTCCTCATCCAAAATAACTGCATCCTGCATCAAATCATGCCCGGAAAAATAAGCGCCGTTTACTAATTCAAGCGGATGAAAAAGAAAAAAATCACCGCCAATCCCGATTGCCGCCGTCTCTAAGGCCGACCGCTCACTTCTTATATTTACTGTTCCGATACTCGAATAAGCATCAATATACGCCCGTGCATTATTACTTGGGGCAGTAAGTGAAGCTTCCTTGATACTACTTTCGATATAACCGCGAAATCCCATTATCTCATTAAAAGTAATCGCTTCACCATCAGCAAAAAAACAGCTTACCTGTGAAAAATCCTCGCCGCCATTAGACCAGCGCTGTGCCGCCCGCTGGTCAATCATCGCTTTCTTCATATTGCCCGCTGTTATCGTCAAAATCATAAATACTAACAGCATCGAAAATATGAGCGTAATTAATACAATTTGCTTTTTCGTTAAAACCCTTAACAATGTCATATATTCTTCTCTAATTGGTTAATCTTATCTGTTGCCCCGGTGAAACAGGTTTAGTTGCCGTTGTGATAACATATTGATATGGATTAATCGGAGCCGAAATCGCCGAACTGGTCTCATCTTCCGCTATTACTTCGATATCAACCCGGGTCGCATAATAACGATTATTAAGCGGCGTCGCTCTTTCCTCAATTATCATAATAAACTTCGAATTACTGTCTTCGCGGATAGCACTGTTAGGCACTGTCAAATCATAATTCGCACTGCGTTGCCCGACCGAAATATTAATTGCCTGGTTCGCTTGGATATTACCGCCGCTAACCGTAAAAATCAGCTCTTTACGTTGTCCGGGATTATTTGAATCAGGTCTGATACCTGTTAAAATAACATTGATATCATTACCCCACCACCATCCGCCGACCACTTCCGCGGGATCACCGATTTTAACCTTGCTCGCCTGCTCATTAGTTACCGAAAAACTTGCCGTAAAACCTTTCCCCGCAACCTGAATAACGGCGACCGTATTATCAAGTTGCATCGTTTCCCCTGCGACATGAGATAGCGATGTAATAATTCCCGAAACGGGCGCCGTAACTGCCGGGCCAACCGATTTTTCTTTCAGCTTCTTAATCTCGTCTTTCTTAGCATCAATCTCCGCAACCATATTATTGAATTTAAGTTCCGCTTGAATATCACCGATTATATCACCCTGATGCTCTGTAATCCGCTCCCGCCGATCCTCTGC
>WQST01000309.1 GCA_009787745.1 Lachnospiraceae bacterium | reverse complement strand
AACGCGGGCCCCGATAAAGCGAATATTGCAGTGAAGTATTTTACCCTGACAATCATTGCGTCCGTCGGAACGAATACACCGAAAATTAATAACGGTAATGATGGTTTGGCGGCCGTCACAAGAATTGTCCGCGGCGGGATTTCTCAGTCTATTGAAGTAGCGCTTAATCCTAATCACAACTTTTCGGGATGGGCAATAACGGAAGGTAATATTAACAATAACCCCATTGATCCTTCGAATCATATTACTAACATAACAATCAACGAAAAAACCACATTGACCGCAACGGCTTTACCAAATGCAGTTAATAACTCTAACCCGGCTCTTAATGTGAATAATGCCGGCGCAGATAGTAACAATACCGAGTTGAACGCAGATTCGGCGGCAGTCCTGACAGAAGCGGTGCCGATTATAAGAAGTGTAGCTATACCTAATACAAGCGACACCTCCAATATCGGATTGGCGATTACCGCCTTGCTTATTTCATTATGCGGTATTATCTTTTGTATATGGGTGTTACGCAAACTGAAAAAGTCAGACATTAATAGCGGTTTATTTTAGAGGAAATTCTGTGAACGAAAAACAAAAAATGCGGTTAAATTATACGATATTGGCAATCTTTGCCTGTATTACGCTTATTTCCCTTGCCTATATCACGCGGCATTTCTGCCAAAGCCATCATGCGAAATCAGTAGAACGAGCCGCCGTCTTCGCATATGAAAAAATTAATACTACCCCCATCCCCGAAACGGGGACAGACACACTAAACGAGCGTGAGCGTCTATTGGCAATCGAACAGGCAAGGCGCGAACTTTTCGCCGAACTGCTAGAGCAAAACGCGGATTTCCGCGGTTTTATTGAAATACCCGAACTAGATATCTTACTGCCGTATGTCCAAACAAATAACAACGAAACCTATCTTAACACCGCTTTCGACGGCACCGCCAATCCTGTCGGAACAATTTTTCTGGACAGTTTAAATGACCCGCTGCTTCTCGACCGCAACAATGTTTTACACGGACACAACATGAAAAACGGAACCATGTTCGGTGATTTATACTTGCTGAAAAATCCTGAATATTTCGGCAGGGAGCCAATAATTATCCTTGACAGCCTGACAGGAAAAACCGCGTGGCTGATTTTTGCCGCCTATGTCTGCGAAGCGGACATAAATATAATTCAAACCACTTTTACCCTTGCCGGATTCGCCGAATACCTTAACGGGATTAAAGCCCGTAACATGCACATGACCGATATCGAAATAAACCCCGAAATCGCCCGCATCCTCACATTATCAACCTGCTCATACGAATTTCCCGACGCCCGCTTCATCGTCCACGCCGTAAAGCAGTGGTAATAGGCATGAATAAATTAAACATCCATTTTAAGCGGATCATCCACGATCGGGCAGGATTCATAAAGTTCGCAAGGGTCAAGATCAATACAGGTGCGAGGATCATAATTGCCGTCTACATGCCATGCTACAGTATCATTAATGACTGTTAGCTTATCTCGAAATAATTCCGCATCTTTTAAAGGGGCGAAGACACCGCCGATATTTACTAAAGAAGTAGCATCAAAAAGACGGATAGTACCATCATGAAAATAGAGATAAATTAAAAAATTCTGACTGGCAACGGCTTGAACAATCTTTGGAATCATTTCCATTTTTTCCCTTTCTCAGACAAGCGGATTGATATAATGCAAGGGTTTGGCGGCTTTAGCAAGTTCCCAATTTTGCATTAGTTCATCTTGATGTAATTCGCACCAAGCAAGAATCAACTTTAATTGGCGCGAAGGTAATGAACCACGAATGATACAAGTGGATAAAATATTTACTAAAGCTTTATTACCTGCATATTCTGCATGAAAATGCGGAGGGCTATGGTCGCTGTAATACATAGTGACCTTAATTCCATAAAACAAGCTTATTTCAGGCATCATCGTCTCCTTCTATTTCGGAATAGCTTATTATACTATAATTTAAAAAAAATTGCAATTTCCGGGAAAACATTTAACATGACAGATTTTAACCAAATGACAATTGGTCATGACCAATAACTATTTTATAGTTGACGAGCCGACAGGTTTTATTATACAATCATAAAGCGAGTTACTACTAAATTATGAAGCCAAATAACTAAAGGAAAGGTATCAAAATGCCCAGAGTCTATAATTTTTCCGCCGGTCCGGCGGTTCTCCCCGAGGAAGTGTTAACAGCCGCCGCCGAAGAGATGCTTGATTACAATGGAAGCGGTATGTCCGTTATGGAAATGTCACACCGTTCAAAAGTTTATGACGATATCATCAAAGAAGCCGAAGCCGACCTTCGAAAACTCATGAACATTCCCGAAAACTATAAAGTCCTCTTTTTACAAGGCGGCGCCAGCCAGCAGTTCGCGATGATTCCGATGAACTTGATGAAAAACAAAAAAGCCGCGTACATCCTAACAGGGGAATGGTCGAAGAAAGCTTATGAAGAAGCGAAAATCTACGGTGATGCGATTTCCGTCGCGTCGTCTGCTGACGACAATTTTTCATACATCCCCG
>WQST01000308.1 GCA_009787745.1 Lachnospiraceae bacterium | reverse complement strand
CTTTTCTTAATTTCAGCATATTTCCGGTATGCTAAGAATCGATGTTCTATCAAAATCATGCGTAATATATTAAACGGTGCAAACAGCTTTTTAATCATATTATTCCGTTTCAACCACTTCTTCGGCGTACCCTTCACTTGCGGCAATTGCTGCACGTTCCATAAAGTCAATAATATCTTTTTCATCACCAATGTACTGCGGCGGCACTTCCTGCCGATAAGGATAAATCCGATATACACCAATCGCAAAAATCTCTTCTGCCGATATACCGCGAGCGCCTATCATTTTCGAACCATTACGACCATACGGTTCATCTAAGCCGGCACAAATGAAGCGATCGTCAAAGTTATATAGACAATAAAACTGCATCAAGCTTTCAGCTTTTTTCCGTGAGAACCAAACGATATCAACAATTTTATTGCTGAATAAACCGGCTGTTTTGGCAACTATTTCACTATGGGTAAGAATTATTGCCCGAGAACGCTTATGTTGTCCAAGCATTCGGTTTAAATATAATAGTGATAAATAGTTATCTCGTTCATTTGTATCCGGAAGCAAAACAACTGCCCAATTTCCTTCGTCTTGCTTTTTATATTTACTAACCAGCTTATGCCAGTACCACCAACCACGGTAGGATATAAGCAGATTTTTATACAGCTGACGTTTGACCTGCCGCAGGTGTTTATTGACCGCCTTCTTTTCTTTCCTGTTAAGCGGCTTACGCTCATTCGTTACTTGATTATCCAATTTTTCCTATTCCTTGCAATTTTTCGCTTATAGCCCAATACACTTACCCGTATAACTCTCCAGCTTATTTATCTCCCCGCGTTTCTGCTCAAATGAGGAAATAACATAACGATTTATTGTCATATTGATATTAGCATGTCCGAGCATCTCGCTCAGCGTTTTCACATCGACGCCTGCTTCGATACATCGTGCCGCGAACGTATGACGTGTTGCGTGAAAATTCGCGCCACTTATATTTGCCGCCTTTACACACCTGGCGAAATGATTCTGCATGGTGCGCGGTTCGGTAAATAACAGGTTATCTGTTGACAAGAAGTAACTATTACCGTCTAGGGCAAAATCCCGTAAATCACCAGTCAAAAATCGAGGAATCGGAATATTTCTGATAGAACGTTCACATCTGGGAGTGTCTATATGAATCTTTGTCTTTCCTTTTTCTCCGGTTACATCTTTAATCCGTTGCAGTGTTTGCCTGACTGACAGCGAATCGAACTCCGGTGATATATCCGCCCAGCGTAAGGCGCAAATTTCGCCTATCCGAAGACCTGTGTACAGGCATAGCATTATTCCTAATTTATGAATATCAAGGTCAATTCTTAACACATCTTCAAGTGCGGACTGTTCCTGACGAGAAAGTATCCGTATACTCTGATTTTCAAGCTTTGGGTAGGTTATCGTAATTCTATTACTGATAATTGTTTCATTATAGGCATAGTCCATGATTGTATTAATAACCGAGAGTAAGTCTCTGACGGTTTTTATTGAAAGCCCGCCTTTGCCGTCAGCACGGCCATTTTTCAATTTTATTTCTGTGAAATTGTTAATGTCAGCTTCTTTAAGTCTTTTAATACTGCGTTTCCCTAATTGCGGTAGGATGTGGAGTTCAAGTACAGAAGCGTATCCAGCATATGTGGAAGGTTTTATATTGGCGGATACCGCGGATAGCCATCTATTTGCGACATCGCCAAAAGTTTCACTGTTCATAGATTTTCTTTCGGACTCTGCCAAACCTTTTCTCCTTCACTTATTTTGCGGTGATTCTAGGGTGTAGCAATACGTTCGTATCATAAAGTATAGTATTTGGGACTTCAAACCTTTTTCAGTTTACACGAGATTTAGAGGAAAATCAACCCCCAAAATATTGGTTATTTGAAATTATTTGTTCTCCGAACAGCAAGTATCATAACCTATAGCATTTGAGACTTCAAATTCTATTTTTCCCTTGTCTCCATTCCCGTAATCTACGGTAGAATGTGGCTCTTTTCAAACCTGTCCGCATAAGAACTTCCGAAAACGACAGCTTCCCGCTTTCCCAATCATTCACCATTAGCGCAAAATTATCGGGGATACTTTTGATAGGGCGTCCAAAGCGGACACCTCGCCGTTTTGCCGCCGAAATACCTTCTGCAACTCTTTGTAAGGTATATGAACGTTCTAATTCTGCGACCGCTCCAAACACCGTCAGCATGAATTTCCCGGTTGGTGTAGCTGTGTCAATTTTTTCTTTCTGACTGACAAACTCAACCCCCTTTACTGTTAGTTTATCAATTAACTCAAGTAAATCGCGGGTATTTCGGGCAAAACGGCTTACCGATTCCACCACAACAGTATCACCCTTCTCAACTACCGACAGTAACTTTTGCAATTCAGGGCGTGAAGTGTTTTTACCGCTTTGCTTATCAATAAAAATTTGTGCGGGTGCTATTCCCTGTGATTCCATAAAGTCTAATTGACGATTTTCATTTTGTTCCACTGATGATATCCGAACATAGCCAAATTGAGCCATCGTATGTACCTTCTTTCTGCACGTCTCTGCGTTTTTT
>WQST01000307.1 GCA_009787745.1 Lachnospiraceae bacterium | reverse complement strand
ATTAGAAAATGTGCCGCCCGATGCCGAAGAAACTCCGCCGGAGATACCGGATGATACAGAAGCGGAAGCAGAAAATTTTTATGAGCCTGAAGAAGCATATCCTGAAATAGTTGTGAGTGCTTTAGATATAGTTGTCGAAAGTTGTATTTCAGAACTGTCGCTTGAGGACAAAATAGCCGCGCTGTTTTTTATTACCCCTGAGCAGTTAACAGGAACTGCGCAGGTGGTAAGAGCAGGTAATACGACCAAAGAAAAACTCTTACAGTATCCGATCGGCGGTTTGATATATTTCGAAAATAACATTCAATCAAGTGACCAAGTAAAAGAAATGCTAAAAAATACCCATGATATGAGTAAATATCCGATATTTTTGGCGACGGATGAAGAAGGCGGAAGAGTTGCCGCCGTTGCTAATAGCGGTCTTACGGAAAACGTAGGCCCGATGTTCGAAATTGGCATGACAGGTGAAGCGGATAATGCAAAAAATGCGGGAAATACGATCGGAAATTACCTGAAAGAATTAGGGTTTAATACAAATTTTGCCCCTGTTGCGGATGTCCTTAATGGTAATTCAGTAGAAAATTTAGGCAACCGCTCATTCGGTACAGACCCTGCTGTTGTCGCGGATATGGCGGCAGCTTTTGCTGAGGGGTCAAAAGAAGCGGGAATATTTACAACGATGAAGCATTTTCCCGGATTGGGCAATACTTCATCCGATACGCATGACGGTATGGCAATAATTGAAAGCACTTTAGATGAAATGCGAAGTTTTGATTTCCTGCCCTTCAATGCGGGAATCAGGAATGGTATTGATTTCGTTATGATGGGACATGTTTCAGTACCCAATATAACAGGTGATAATACTCCGGCTTCTTTGTCCCCATATATGGTAACAGAAATTTTACGTAATGAGCTTGGCTATCAGGGGATTATTATTACTGATGCGCTTAATATGGGCGCGATAAAGGAATACTATGATTCGGCGGAGGCTTGCCTCAAAGCGCTGGAAGCAGGTGTGGATATGCTGTTAATGCCCGAAAATTTCGCAGAAGCATATAATGCCGTATTAGAAGCTGTTCAAAGCGGAAAAATCTCTGAAGAAAGAGTAAATGAGTCGCTTCGGCGGATTTATCGGGTGAAATATGCGGGGCATGTTGATTAGTCATAAAATGGAAAGAATCATGGCGCGATGAATACATGAAATGGATCTGCGGCTTTGCAAATGCGCAAGGCGGTAAAATTTATATTGGTATGAATGACAACGGTGAAATTGTAGGTGTGTCAGGCAGTAAAAAACTATTAGAGGATATTCCCAATAAGGTTCAAACTACAATGGGTATAATTGTTGACGTCAATCTTTTAATCGACGATGGCAAAGATTATATTGAGATTATTACAACACCAAGTTCATTTCCGATTAATTATAAGGGCGAATATCACTACCGTACCGGAAGCACCAAACAGCAACTCCGCGGTACGGCTCTAACAGAATTTTTAATAGCCAAGACTGGTTATAAGTGGGATGAGATGCCGGTCGGTCAAATCAAAATAGACGATTTGCTGTATCTTACCAAGCGAATGGACTGTCGATACACTGATGAAACGACATAAATCAAAGCCATATAATCCGAATATTGCAAATGCTTTTTTTCGCGCCGGATACGTTGAAACTTGGGGGCGGGGTATTCAAAAAATTTGTGAAGAATGTAAAAGTCATGGAATACAAGACCCGGAGTATGACGTTTTGGGCGGTGATATTACCGTGAAGTTTAGCGTCCTATCGCTTTCCAAAGCATCATCTGCCATTCCAAAACATCAAAACATCGGTACAAACATCGGTGCAAACGTCGGTGCAAATGAAACACAACAAAAAATAATGGATTTGTTAGTAATGAATCCGCGCTTGACAGCGCTACAGCTTAGTGATCAACTTGGAATATCAAAACGTAGAATTGAAGCAAATATTAAAACCTTAAAAGAGCTGCAATTAATTGAGCGAAAAGGTGCAACGAAAAATGGGTATTGGGTTATTAAGTGAGTATTCCGAGGAATTTTCAATTAAGCAGGGTACGAAATAATCAGGAAGCCGGACTATATTTATAAAGATGAGCAGGTAAAAGTAATTATTTACGGTACAGTTTTAAGTCCTAACTATACACAGTTACTATTTGATAATCCAGAAATTGTTTTATAGACCGTATTATTAATGGAACGCGTGCAAAATCATCAGATTTATAAGGATATATTGGACAGTGAGAAGATTATCAGGATGATGAAAGTGAAGAAGGACAGATAATGAATAGAAATGAACGTGCAAAAACTGCAAAAGAAACATTGGATATATTTGAGCAGGGATTTTTCCGATATAATAATACGAGCGTCGAATGCAAGAGCAAGTTTTCTGTAGAATTTTTATCAGAAATTGAATTAACGGCAATCAATCTAAAGCATGGCAATTTTACACCACAATATGAAGTCATAAACGAATCCGTTGTGAACACGATTCTTAGATTCGGAAGCGAGAATTGCGGCGTTTTGAATTTTGCCAGTGCGAAAAATCCGGGCGGGGGTTTTCTTAATGGCTCGCTTGC
>WQST01000306.1 GCA_009787745.1 Lachnospiraceae bacterium | reverse complement strand
AATCTTTGTAATGCCTTAAAAAATTTCTTTTCAAAAATTTGTTCCATATCATGCTCCTTCCTTGAGAATACCCTGTACCTGTTTGATGATATTTTCTGCATTGCCCAAAGCGTAATCCATCGGCGAAATGATGCCGACAGGCAAATTCGCATTGTTAAGTACTTCATCTTTTTTGTATGATACCTGCGGGCCGAGCATTATTATGTCAAAGTGACCGGCAAGTTCCTCGACGGAAGAAACACTATGAGCTTCTACGGTAAGATTGATGTTGTTACTTTCGGCATACCTAAGCAGTTTTTGAACCAGCACACCTGTTGATGCACCTCCTGCACACAATAATAATAATTTCATGATCTTTCCTCCATTTCTCGGCGAAGTGCCACTATTTCATTAATAAGTTCCTGAGCAAGTGCCGCACACATCAGATGATCCTGAGCATGGGTTAAAAGTAAGTCAATCTGCGCAACTTCACCTTTTGCATTCATTTTTAACAATTCGCTATGAGCGTCATGCGAAAGATGCGCAAATTCCTGTGATTCCTTAAGAGCTTCGTTAGCCGCTCCGAAATCTTTTTTGCGGGCATGACTAAGCGCTTCAAAAGCTTTGCTCCGTGCCGCCCCTGCATTAGAAATGATTAGCATTGCCTGATCTTCCAGTCTTTCGTCTAACATGTTTACACCTCGTCTCCCTATAACTTGTTTACGATCATAATAATATTTGCCAGTTCATCATCCGTGATAATGGTTTTAAATGCTTTTTCCAGCGGTTTTACCAGTTTTCTGATTTGTTTGTAATGTGTATCATACGCCTTGATAATTGCTTCTTTGCGGATATTGACAGGTAAGCTTAAATTTCCCGCTAACCTGTTTATGCTGCACGCCATATGAATTAGAAGCCCCACTTCGGTGTCAATTGACATCGGTGTTATTTTTTCATTAAATTCCTCTATTATCGGCGGCAATAAATTGCGTAGTTTTTTAACGTCAATATTTAACAATTGTTCCTTTAAATAAGCAAAAACTTCGTCTAAATCAATGCGGCTTTTTTCTTGTTTTTTGAACCTAAGAATTTCAGGAAGCATCTTGGGGCTGACCCCCAGAACATCGGAAACGGGGATATACGGTATTCCGAATAACATCGGGTCAAAGGTTCCCACAATACAATAAATCAAGTATTCATCCTGCAATTCGGTCAGCTTATTTCTCAGCAATTCCCCGTTTGCCATTGCCAGCGGGACGATATCGATATCTTTCATGTCCCCGTATTTCATAATATATTTTTTTAGCTGTAATGCTCCGCCCTCGCCTGTGGTGCATAGGGTAACGATAATCTTCTTTGGGGACTTCTTATAGCCGTTAATGGTGGTATTTATGCTTTGAGACAGGGTATCTACATCGCTGACAATCGCCGCCCGGCGAGACCATTCGATTCCCGATAATGTGATCGGCAGTTTAATGGTGCGGATTTCAATACCGATTTCTCCTGCGGCGGTGTTTAACATCGGCGCCAGAAAATCCATATCATAGATTACGGCGACACCTTTGCCGCGGTCGATATTTTTTATATGTTTCTGTAGGTTTTCGTATGTTTTTGTATGTTCTTGCGCAAACGGTATTTCACAGAAGAAAGTGTTGTCAAAGTTGGCAATTGAATTGATCATATTTGCCAGCGAAGCGGCGACGCCGTTGCCGTGCAGAGCAAACAGGATTACCGGTCTTTTTACTGTGCCGACGCGAGGGTCGTCGGATAACAAAAATAAAGTTATCAAAACGGTTTCGTCAATAGGTAACTTGATAGAAAATATTTTTTCTATCCCCGTAATAAATAGTAAGGAAAGTGAATATTCTAACTTGTACTTTTCGACGATGGCGGACATCTGCGGTACGGACATAAGCTGTTTTGATACGTTACCCTTTATAGCATTGTCAATGTGCAGGCACAGTCCATAGAATACCGAAGGGGAAAAATCCCTTGACAGTTTTGCGGAAGCATCATTTAGAAAAGCTTCAACAGGTTCAATCACGTCTTTGTTGACGAGGTTGATTAATTGTTCTTTGTTTATTTGTTGACTAACTGATTCATTCCAAAATTGCCGATATGTCGCTTCCAGCTCGGTACTTAAAAACAGGTTAATTTCATCGGCATTAATCCCCCGCTCCATAAGTTCTCCCGCTTTTTTGTCAATTTCATCATAAAAACCCCGATATTGTCGGCGGCTTTTCGTACTCATCTCCATTGCCGAAGCGCTAAAAGTGTAATGATAATCAAGGGGAATAATTTCTTCTGTTTCTTTGCGGTGCTTTTCATAATTCAGGAAACCTTTCCTGATATGGTGTTCAAAATCACTTATATATAAGTTAAGATTTTCGTCCCCGCTTCCGCGTTCTCGCAGATACGCCATGGCACATCCCCTTCGCAGATCCGCTTTTAACTGAATAATGTTATAGCTTAAGCAATCGTAAAGTAAAAGACATCTTAATAATTCAGCGGGAATTGTGAGCGTTCGTTTGGCACGGGCGGCTTCTGTCGTTAAGATGTTTTGAATCAGTTCCATACGTTCTTTTAGCGGACGTTCGGCAAGAGAGGGTAATT
>WQST01000305.1 GCA_009787745.1 Lachnospiraceae bacterium | reverse complement strand
AGAACTTTTTATCGTATGCATAATACGGAATATTTCATTGATATCTTCAACCGAAAACTTAGCTGAATCTGTCGCCGCCACAACTATTTCTTCCAGTCTGGCGACCAGATAACCATTTTCTAATAAAAAATTATCTTCTATCCCGATATAAGAGTCCATAATAAATTACCTTGTGGTTAAAATCTGTGTAATGGGTACTTTTATTTATTCGCAGAAATACCGATCTTTTTGAGAACTTCTTCGAACTTATCAAGATCAATCGGTTTCGCGCAATAAACTGTACACCCCATATCAAAAGCGGCTTTGATATTGCGTTCGGCATTAAGTGCCGTGGTCATAATAATCTTAACGGCTTTATCACCGATACGATTATGATTTTTCTCAATTTCACGGACTGTTTTAAGCACCTGATAGCCATCCATCGCAGGCATCATAATATCCAGGCACATTAAATCGTATGGCTCATTGTCCTCTAACGCCATCTTAAAAGCTTCAACTGCTTCCTCTCCGTCAATTGTGATGTCACAATCGCCATAAGTATTCAAATACTTCTGCATAAACTTTCTGCTGGCAAAATCATCCTCTGCAATTAAAATCCTCATGTCTCCTCCTTTTTTACCTTATCCCGCGGAAACTGCAAATCCCTAAATGTGAGACCCTTCGCTTCGCTCAGGATGACACTAAAGTGCGCTTACTTTTTATTATTAAGCACACTGTATATCTTACTCGCCATCTGCGAAAGACCGACCTGATAAGTACATGCGCCGATATCATGAGCGACCTTCGGCATCCCGTAAACAATACTGGACACCTCGTCCTGACCAATCGTTACCGCTCCCCTTCTGTGCATCTCCATAAGCCCTGTCGCGCCATCAGATCCCATTCCCGTCAAAATAACACCAACCGCTTTTTCCCCTGCCACCTTCGCCACGGATTCAAATAACACATTGACACTTGGGCAATGACCGCCGACTGCCGCTTCGGTTTTACATTCGACATGAAAACCGCTATGTTCTTTCGTCAAGCGCATCTGCTTACTGCCCGGGGCAATCAGGACTTGTCCTTGCTTAACCCGATCGCCTGTCTTCGCTTCCTTAACCGATACCTGACACTGGTTATCAAGTCTTTCGGCGAACATTTCCGTAAAACCCTCGGGCATATGCTGAACAATTACGACCCCGGGAATATCTGTGTTGAACTTACTGATTATATCGTAAATAGCTTCCGTACCGCCTGTCGAAGCCCCAATCGCAATTACTTCTTTATCAGGGCGTCCTGTTATGCCGTCGGTAATAACCGCGGTCGGCTCACGATGCTTTCGGCCGACTACTTTAACTTTATCAGCGGCTTTTACTTTCTCGTTGAGCTCGATTTTCATATGCTCAACTAATTGTGTACGGGTAAGCCCGCCCGGTTTATGTATGAAATCGACGGCTCCCGCTTCTAACGCATCAAAAACACGGTCGTCCAAAGAACTAACGACAATGACAGGCATCGGATACTGCGGCATTAATTTCTTAAGGAAATCAAGACCGTTCATCCGCGGCATTTCAATATCCAAAGTCATGACATCGGGCCTTAATTTAATGATTAAATCCCGCGCTTCAAAAGCGTCGCAAGCTGTCGCGACGACCTCTATTTCGGGATCTGAATCCAAACTTTGTTGAAGTATGTTGCGGATGACAAACGAATCATCAACTACTAGGACACGTACTTTTTTCATTTACCGAATTCCTCCGATACTATTTATATATCACTAACTTTAATATACCATTTTATTCATCAATGTGCAATTGTCTTTGAATCTTTTTGAATATATTAAATATTAACGGGTCGTAACAAACTCCGCTGTCCGGTTCCATTATCTCAATGACGCGATTCCTGATACCGGAAACTTCGGCTTCCTGCTTCATCAGGTCATAGGATAAATTGTCAAAGTCATTGATAACCCTGCTAATTCTGGCGGGAAGCGGAATATCTTCTTTTTTAGCGAAATCATCATGATGACGTCCCGCAATATCTATTACTATTTCTTTAAAAATACAATCCGGTTCATTTAGCAGCAAATTATTAAGAATCAAAACACCCCGTTCACAATGCCCTTCTTTTTCAGGGTCCCACAAATAGCCGATATTATGCAAAATCGCCGCATCACCGATATTTTCGATAAATTCATCTGTCACCGTTTCATTGAAATCAGGGGAAAGTTGGAGGCTTTGAGCTAATATGCGGCTGTTTAGTTTCGTGTTCACCAAATGCTTCTTCGGAACACCGGTCCGCTCGTTAACCATGTCGATTAAACCTCTCAGAATCGCCTTTTTTTCGTTTTCGAGTTTTTCCATCTGGGCGGAAAGCATTTTATAAAGACGGCTGTTAAAGTTTTCCATCGCCTGTTTCATGCGTCTTGTCTCAAGTTGATTTTTGACCCGCATGGTCACTTCTGTCGCTTCAAAAGGTTTGGTTATGAAATCAACCGCCCCTAGTTCAAGCCCTTTTAATTTGTCCTGAATCGTATCCAAAGCCGAGATGAAAATGACAGGAATTTCTCTGGTGACGGGATTTTTCTTTAGAATCGTACAAAATTCATACCCGTCCATCTGCG
>WQST01000304.1 GCA_009787745.1 Lachnospiraceae bacterium | reverse complement strand
CTAAGAACATTTCCCGGAAGATATCTAAGCAATTATTACTGGCAGAGCCATCGGTTCCGATGGCGACCGCAATATTATTTTTCATGAAATCGGCAATCGGTGCGACTCCGCTGGCAAGCTTTAAATTTGAAGCCGGATTGGTTACGGCATATAAACCCTTTTCACTGAAAATCCGGATATCTTCTTCGGACACATGAACGCAATGATAACCGCCGCCGCCATGGTCGAAAATTCCCAAGGAATTAAGATAGGCCGCCGGGGTCATATTGTGACGCTCTTTGCACCCCTCTGTCTCCTGAGCTGTTTCCGAAACGTGGGTAAAAACGGGCGCTTTATAATGCTTTGACAGTTCCGCTATTTCCATAAGGAGGGATTCGCTACAGGTGTATTCGGCATGGAAACCCAGATGGAACGCCGTGAGGGGATGGACATGATTAAGCTTTTCATAAAGCTCGCCGACCCTTTTGGGGGTGGTGCCAAAATTGTTGGCGGCGCCGACTTGTACGCAGCGCATCCCCATTTCCTGACAGGCATGGGCGATTGACTCAGGGGTTAAATACATTTCAAAAATAGCGGTCACACCACTTGTCAAATATTCGAGGATAGCTAATTTCGTCAAATGGTAGATATCATCGGAATTTAATTTGTCCTCGATGGGGAATACTTGCTTATGAAGCCATTCGGAAAGCGGCATATCATCAGCATATGAACGCAAAAGGGTCATACCTGAATGGGTATGGGCATTCTTAAAACCAGGCATCAAAAGATTTTCCCGGCAATCTATTTCACGATCCCATGTCCCCGTCGGATGGTCGGCGCCCTCACCGACATAGGTAATAATTTCATTTTCGACATGCAGTTCGCCTTTAAAAATAGCGCGATTCTCTTCCATTGTTAGGATTCTTGCATTATATAAACGTATTTTCATAATATACCTCCTGAATATTGCAAGCTTGCTTGCGATATTGCCTAAAGTTAAATAAGTTTCTCCGGCCCGAAACTTGCCGGAAGGATTTCATTCAGCGTAAACGCACGGTAGTCTTCTTCATCTTTAGCAACGATAATGATGAAATCGTCGGGAGTCTCACAAAACTCGCGCATAACCTGCCGGCAAACTCCGCACGGATAAGCAAGCCCCGTAATCGCTTCACCCTTCGGCGCGCCAACGACGGCGATGGCTTTAAGCTTTTGATTGCCTTCGCTAACCGCTTTATAGATGGCAGTGCGTTCGGCGCAGTTAGTGGCGCCAAAGGAAGCGTTCTCAATATTGACCCCGGTATATACGCGGTCGTCAGCCGTCAATACCGCGGAACCGACATGATATCCTGAATAAGGAGCATAGGCTTTGTTTCTGGCGGCAAGGGCCGATTTAATCAATTCGGGGATAGGGATATTGGTATTAATGGTTTTCTCCTTTAGCGCATTATAAAAATGCTTTTATTGACGCTGTTACCAAATTCTTGAAACGGGGAGCGGCTTCCCCTGCGGCTTCCTGAACTTCGTCATGGGTAAGCGGATTTTTTGATAACCCTGCCGCCGGATTGCAGACACAGGATATCCCGCAGACTTTCATCCCCATATGGTTAGCGGCAATCGCCTCAACCGCGGTACTCATGCCGACAGCGGAAGCACCCATTTTTTTGAGCATCATCACATCAGCAGGGGATTCAAATGAAGGTCCCGTCGTTTGTGCATAAATACCCTCCGCTAACGGAATTTTAAGGTCGGCGGCACATTGACGAATTACATTATTAAGTTCAGGACGGTACACACAACTCATATCGGGGAAACGCGTCCCCAGCTCGTCAATATTCGCTCCCGTTAAGGGGTTGGTTACGAAAACGCTGATATGGTCGGTGATCAGCATCAGTTCCCCCGCACCGTAATCAATACCGCCTGAAGCATTGGTCAAAAAGAGGATTTCGGCGCCCAGTAACCCCATTAACCGAATCGGTAAAACGACATCCGCGATATGATAACCTTCATAAAAATGAACACGCCCTTTCATACATATAACAGGAACATCCCCGACATAACCAAAAACAAATTTTCCTGCGTGTCCTATCACGGTTGAAATCGGGAATCCTTCGATTTGGTCGTAAGCAAGCTCGGCTTTAACGTCCATATTCCCGGCGTAATCACCGAGACCGGAACCCAGCACTAACGCAACTTTAGGTTTAAAATCAGCGATTCCCGCATTACTTTTGAAGGCTTCAATATCATTCTTACATTTTATCAGTTTTTCGTAGATTGGATTCATTGGTTCCTCACTTTCAAAACATTAGTTAACCCCTGTCATTCTGAAAAGGACCCTTGATGACATTAGCTGTGAATAGCAAAATTATAGCAGAATAAAGCCAAGTTGACAACCGCAATTTAGGATTTTGAGTTTCCCCAAAATTTCATAAAGAAATAGCTAAACCCTTGTGTATAAAAGAACTATAGGATTTACAAAAATGAAATTATAAAGAATTTACGAAGTAAAACACAATATATAGAGTTAAACTAATTAAAAATCGTATATTTAGACACAAAAATAGTGCAAAACCTATCTGAAAATGATATACTAAAATCACCACAAAATCAGCAATATCAACACTTCGGAGGGTCTTACACTATGATAAATTAT
>WQST01000303.1 GCA_009787745.1 Lachnospiraceae bacterium | reverse complement strand
CTACGTCCGGATGGCATTAATTCTCAAACTACTTGAGATTGAAGTTAACTAAAACACTCGTCATTGCGGCTCCCGAGCCGCAAACCCTATCGTAATGACGAAATTAAATCCAAATTAAATATAGGAGAAACACATGTTAAACGTCGGTAGAATAAAAGAAGGCTTCGTTCTCGATCATATCAAAGCAGGGGAAAGTCTCGCAATATATCATATGCTAAAACTTGATAAAGCTAATTGCACAGTAGCCATTATCATGAATGTCTTAAGTAACAAACTGGGAAAAAAAGACATCCTAAAAGTAGAATGCGATATCGGCGATATGAACCTTGATGTCCTTGCTTTCATCGACCATACAATCACCGTTAATGTCATTAAAGGCGAAGAAATAGTCGAAAAGAAAGCCTTAGTCCTGCCAAAAGAAATATCAGGAATCATCAGTTGCAAAAATCCCCGCTGTATCACCTCAATCGAACAGGGATTACCGCATGTCTTCGTTCTCGCTGATGAAAACGAACAAGTATATCGTTGCAAATATTGTGAAGAAAAATATAATCGCCGTTACTAACCAATAAAACCTACCATTTCGCGGTAGGTTTTATTTTTATGAATGCGATAACACATGTTATTAATTCAACTTCGTCAACTGATTCGGCGCAAACTCATTCAATAACTCACTGGCAACCTCAATATCAGCCTCATTAATCCGAAAAATAAAAACCGTCCTGTCTTTTCCTTTTTCAGCGGAAAACACACGGCTCAACCATGATTCATTATGCATATCGATAAAATAAGAAATACGATTCTTAAGCAAAATACTTTCCACCACCGACTTCGATTTGTGTCCATGAACCTTACAAAAAGAAACCTCGCGATGATAAAATTCCGGAAAATAATCTGACTTAGCCATGATGATATACCCTCCCTGTATTAATTCTTACAGTATATAAAATATATCATTAGTTTAAAATAAAATCAACATAAAATTTTTCCTTGACTTTCTCATCCCGCCATGCTATTCTTTTATAGCGTGTTAAAACATTAACACAAACCAAGCAGAGTATCCACTCTCACCCTGTTGCAGCGTTTACCGCTCGCTTACAGGAGTCCAAATATCTTGATTAAGTATTCTGCGTTTATTTGAGCAGTTTTGCCTTAACCGATATCAGTGGATAGCTATGCTATCCATTTTTACATTTGTCAATTTATCTATGGGAGGGTAAGATTATTAGCGATTTATTCATCAACGATCAAATCAGGGATAAAGAAGTACGTGTGATCGGCGCAGAAAATGAGCAGCTCGGTGTAATGCCTATCAAAGACGCCATGAAATTGGCTGAAGATGCCAACTTAGACTTGGTGAAAATAGCCCCCACAGCCCTACCGCCTGTTTGCCGAATCGTTGATTACGGGAAGTTCAAATACGAACAAGGCCGAAAAGAAAAAGAAGCAAGAAAAAAGCAAAAAACAGTGGAAATCAAAGAAATACGTTTGTCGCCTAATATTGGCAGTCACGATTTAGAAACAAAACTAAGCAGCGCCAGAAAATTTTTATCCAAAGGTGATCGCGTCAAAATAACCTTGCGTTTCCGTGGCCGTGAAATGGCGCACATGATGAAACACAAACCGATATTGGATAAATTCGCCGAAGCCTTAGCCGACATCTCCAATATCGAGAAAGCGCCGAAAGTCGAAGGCCGCACCATGACTTTATATCTATGCGAGAAAAAGAATTGAACGAATCAATAATAAGGAGGAAACTTAAATGCCCAAAATGAAGACAAACCGGTCGGCAGCAAAGCGTTTCAAACTTACAGGAACCGGTAAACTTAAAAGGAGTAAAGCTTATAAAAGCCATATCCTAACCAAGAAATCCACGAAGAGAAAAAGAAATCTCAGACGTCCGACCATGACCGATGAAACGAACGTAAAAAATATGAAGAAAATCTTACCTTATTTGAAGTAAGTAAGTCGGTCTAAGAAAGGAGAAAAGGAAATGGCAAGAATCAAAGGCGGAATGAACGCCAAGAAAAAACATAATCGCGTATTAAAACTGGCAAAAGGCTATCGCGGTGCCAGAAGTAAACAATATAGAGTAGCCAAGCAATCTGTTATGCGCGCTCTCACATCCTCATATGCAGGACGCAAAGAACGCAAACGTCAATTCAGACAATTATGGATTGCCCGTATCAATGCGGCATGTCGCTTAAACGGGTTGTCATACAGCAAATTCATGTACGGGCTAAAATTAGCCGATGTTGATATCAACCGCAAAATGCTGGCAGAAATGGCTGTTAACGATGCCGAAGGTTTCACCACTTTAGCAGAATTAGTCAAGACCAAAATCGCATAATTTTACGAAATAAGCTGTTAAACAACAGTTAAGAATTACTTCCCGTGAGAAAGCATAATTTTCCGAATGCTTTTCTCGCGGAAGTATCTTGACAGAAAAAACCGGATAATGTATATTTATCATTGATAAAACAAACGGGGTGTGGCTCAGGTGGTAGAGCGCTACTTTAGGGAAGTAGAGGCCGCAAGTTCAAGTCTTGTCACTCCGACTCTTATTAAGACCGTGGAATCCGCTGAAATAAAGGGTTTCACGGTTTTTGCTTTTCCAAAAATTTGCTTTTGCCACTTATTTGCCACTTATGACGCAAAATTTAATTTGATGGCATTGCCTACGGCTTCACACGCTCTGCTTTGATATGTTTGAAACTGGTGCGCGTAAATTTCTAAAGTTGTCGTT
>WQST01000302.1 GCA_009787745.1 Lachnospiraceae bacterium | reverse complement strand
AATATGCCAACGGATTGGTCGATGCGCGCATTTCACCTAAATAAGCATAGGTTCTGATATGGAGATTGCGGATTAAATTTAAATAGTAATCAAGCACTTCGTAAAAATCGCGGCTCTCTTGTTTGGCACGGGCGAGAATCATCGGCAGATGCAAGGAAACGGCGCCGATATTAAAACGGCCGACATAGACAGGAACATCGCTTTCATCAGCAGGGGTCATTCCGCCTTTTTCATACCACGGTGATAAAAAAGCGCGGCAACCCATCGGTGAGATGACTTTCTTATAACGCTTATAGATATCGGCGATATAACCGCGGCCTGTTAAACTCAGCCAGTCAGGGTACATTGTTTTGGCGGAACATAAAGCTCCTGCATCAAACACCGCTTCCAGCTCTTTACCCGGGCCATGCAGGTCTTCATCGTATAGGAAAACGATTTTGGGGAAAAGGACAGGCTTTTTGAGTTCCTTTTTGCCTTGTCCTCTCCGTCTGACATTAAGTAACGAGATGGTCGCCAAACGCCCGAAACGGCTGGTCAAAAGACCGGTGGTGACGGTGATGAACGGATAATCGCCGCGGCTTGATGCGACTGTGTTGAACTTGTACTCCCAGCCTTGAAAACCTTGCTCAAATTCACGGACGACGTCGTCATAGGCTTCCGCTTTGGCTGTTTCTTCCGTAATACCCAGGCGAAGGTACTTCTCATAATATTTTTCGTATGTCTTGATGGCGTAAGGCTCAAGGATCTTGTCCACTTCAGGAACGGTGAAACCGCCGTATTGCTGGCTCGCGGCACTTAGGACAATATCGCCGATGACATCAAAAGCGACATCTAAACTTTTCGGTTCGTTATACCAGATATTACCCATTTCAAAACCGCCTGACAGAACATTGGCCACGTCGAATAAACAGCAATTCATTGTATCACGTCTGGCTGACATATCATGAACATAGATATAACCGTCACGGCAAGCTTGAATTTCCTCGATCGTCATAAAGAATTTCTGATATAATTCTTTATTGAATTGATTGAAAATCAGGCTTCTTTTGGTTGAAACCAAGGCGCTGTCGGTGTTGGCGTTTTCCTTATCGCCGACATACATGATGGACTGGCTTTTTTTGTAAACATCGTCCATCATGCGAACGAAATCCTGTTTATAATTGCGGTAATCGCGATAGCTTTTGGCGACGATCGGCTTGACATTTTCGAGTGCGCTTTCAACAATATTGTGCATTATCGGAATAAGGATTTCGCTTTGTCCCATATCATTTACTTTATCAACAACGAATCGGCAAATGTCTGATTTTTCTTTTTCGGAAAATTGTGTCAGAGCGCGGTATGCACTTTTCCCGACGGCATCGATAACTTTTTCGATATTGAAGGCTTCGCGGCTGCCATCTTTCTTGATTACTTTAATATCTAACTGCGGCTTAAACTCCTGTGCCTGGTTCATGCTCATTCCTTTCATTAACGATGAAAAATTAATAGGTAGTATCTTTTGATGTTCGGAAGTTGATAGATGAATTTCGTCGCGTACTATATATAGGAGTTTTCATCATCTGCGAACTATATATAGTATACAAGAAGAGGGTGATATTGTCAATTAGTAAAAAAGCGTATATCTTCATCAAATTCTTACTTATAGATATGGCTTAACCTACGATAAAGAGAAAAACAGCAATATTTTTAAAGTAATTTTAAGTTTCTCTATTATTATTATTAAAGTGATATGTAAGAAAAACATAAAGATTAAAGCTCGCCCGATTGGATACTATTATAATACACCAAAACCGCGCCTAAATCTAGCGGGAAATGTACCCTTTGCGGCGCGGCTTTGTTGGCTTATGAATGTTTATAATAATTCCTTAAATTTGTTATAGATATTCGCAATTTGAGTTTCATTCATGCCGGAATACCGCAAACAAAATTTCATTATACCATTTACTGTTATTAGTCCTATTGTTATAAAGTTTTGCGGAAATGCCGGATTAACAAACCTAACATCACTAACATTAAATGAAAAATCATCAAAACTTTGTACGCCAAGGTTAGACACTCCAAAAGATTTTCCATGTTCTTCATGTAGTTGTTCCGCTAACTTTTTAGATACAGGGTTTTCATAATCACCATACCCCGCATATATAACGGATTCTATTAAGGATTTTTCCATTCTATTAAGAAAGTGTATAATCAAATAGCGTTTTTTGGGGTTATTGAATTTTTCGCGCAATTTCAAAGGTACATTTTCTGCATTTTCAACATCTATAGAAATTCCTGTTACATAATTTCCCATATGTTTCGGTGTTGGTATTTCAAACTCATTTCTTATACTTGCCGCACAACCAACGCGAATTGACTTACCCCCATTCTGTAATTGAATAGAACGCACAAACGCCGTTAAAATAGCTTCATTTACAGTTACACCACGCGCTTTACAATCTGCTTTTAATTTTGGTAAAAACTCCTTTTCTGTTTCAGCTAGATAAATTCCCGCTGGGTTTTGTTCGCGGTATTTTGTAAAAAAGTTCGTATATTCAGAATTAGAAAATATCTTTTTGCTTTTGTTCCATTGCTTATTAAGTGAACCGGTAAAAAGTTTTAACAAAAAACCTCCGTTTTTCTTTTTCAAATGATTGTTTTGTGGAATTTCTAAAACTTCATTATCAATTTTTCCGTCAAGCGCATAAAGAAAATCACGCACTAAATTTAGATACCCTATACCGTCACCCAAAATATGATGACCTAAAAAAACAA
>WQST01000301.1 GCA_009787745.1 Lachnospiraceae bacterium | reverse complement strand
CGCGTCATGCCATCCGCCGCAATAGACTTTTTTTTGCCCCTCATGTTCGGCAATAAAATCACCATGGCAGAAAGCGTGCCCCCCGTTCACAGGAAACCCGCAACGCTCCGCATAAACGAAATTGATCGCCTTCCAAACAGCATCATCGAAAGGGTTCTCCGATATACGAAAGCTTTGCGTTTCGATATCGCCTGCGCGCAAATGATACCGTCCCGAACTCTTAAAATCGGAAAAATCAATAACCCCAAACTTCCCCATCGCATTCGATATTTTTTTTATTTTTCCCTCATATACTACCTCTTTATCGTCTTCTCCGATTAAACAAAATTGCCCCTTCGTAAGAGCCGTAACCGCCTTCTTTTCCCCCTTCAAAAAATATCCCGAGGTCGAGTAACAAATCATCCCTTCGTCACAAACCCAGCCCAGTGTCCGATCGGGCTTTTCAACCTCTTCCAAATAAATATCCTTAATATAATAAACGTAATGTTCCGCTCCCCCCGGTTCCTTTCCATGACAACTTATATTCAACGCAAATTCCGTAATCTTATCACGCGGTAAATCGGAAAACTCCCAAACACATTCATTCCAATCGTTATTCTTAAGATTTATGACATGATATCCTAAACGGTCATACGCATCAGGTACCTTAACCTCACCGTCATTTTCTAGTGTCAATGTCAAAAAAGGAGCATGATACCCGCAACAAACAGGTTTTATATTAAGCCGAATCCGATTAAAGGAACGCCAATCCTCACCGGCGAATAAAATAGCCGTTTTAGTGTACGCATAAGCAGCATAGTGCGGCATCGCCTCTTCCGCCGCAACCCATGACGGAGCGCTGAATAAAAGTGTCCCGCAAGTATACTCCATTTTCCCCGCTCCCGAAATAGACCACACCGAAATATCTTTGTTGTCCCATATGGCGCGTGATTTAACCGCTTGTTTCTTTAGTAAACGCGCTTCCGATGAATTGGCGGGGTTGGGGTTTAATAATTTATGTATGTAACCTGATGAGATAAGTTCGCTTTTAAATGAATCGGTCATAATTTCTCCTTTATATACGCTTCGCCAAAATATCCCTTTCATATTCAAGCACTTGCGAGAGCCAATCTTCCTTTTCAGGCACCCCTTCTTCCTGACAAAGATAATTCCAAACATCCCCAATCGGATACAACTTTAATTCTTCCCTAAGCGCCATCAGTTCCGTGAATCTCCCCTCATCCTGATACTTCTTATACTCAGGATGCGGAGTTAATAAAGCAATTAAAAGCGCTTTTTGAAAATTACGAATCCCAACCGTCCAAGCCGATATCCGGTTAATACTCGCATCAAAAAAATCAAGCCCGATAAATACCCTGTCAAGGGCATTATTCCGAATGATTTCCGCCGCAATTTCCTTCGTTTCATCATCTAACAAAACTACATGGTCGCTATCCCAACGCATTGGTCTGGTAACATGCAGTGCAATTTTGTCCTGAAATAAAAGCATCGACGAAATTTTATCCGACACCATCTCCGTCGGATGATAATGCCCATTATCCATCAAACTGAGAATCCCTTTTTCCGCCGCATAATTCACCGTAAACTCCGCGCTCCCAACCGTATACGCTTCAACCCCGATGCCGAAAACTTTTGATTCCAGACAAACAATCACTTTCGCTTTATCATAATTAATTCCGAGTATCCGATCAAGCGAATCCTTAAACCGCGCTCGCGGAGAAAGCCGGTCGGCAGGAATATCTTTATAGCCATCAGGAATCCAAATATTCATCAAGCAAGGCTGATTTAGTTCTTCCGCGAAATATTCCGCAATCCTGATACACGCCTGCCCGTGACGAATCCAAAAATCACGTACCGCCTTATCAGGGCTTGAAAGAGTAAACCCGTCTTTTACCATTTCATGCGAGAAAAAAGTGGGGTTAAAATCAAGCCCCAAACCTCGCTCTTTCGCAAATGAAACCCATTTGGCGAAATGCTCAGGCTTAAGTTCATCCCGATCGGCGAATCCGCCCTTTTCAAAGATTGCATAATTCGCATGAAGATTAAGTTTATGTTTACCCAAAACCAAACCGAGTACTTTATCTATATCCGCCATCAATTCATCAGGCGTCCTTGCTTTTCCGCGATAATTCCCCGTCGCCTGAATCCCCCCTGAAAGCGGCCCTTCATGATCAAATCCATTCACGTCATCCCCTTGCCAACAATGAATAGAAATAGAAATATCTTTAAGTATCCTCATCGCCTCATCTGTGTCAACCCCAATCGCTTTATAGATTTCTCGCGCCGATTCATATCTTAATGCAGTCGTCATTATTTTCTCCTAATTTTATCCCCGAATTTACCCATAACTACCATATCTATTATAATTCAATATAGCCGCTCTTTCAAGCATTAAGCAAATTTATTGTCATCCGAGCGCAGTGAAAGATGACACAGCAGACTTTTATCTAAATGACATTAACAACAAAAAATCTCCCGCTAACAATAAGTCAGCGGGAGATTTTATAAGTTATTGATTATCACAAATTAGTTCTTGAAAAGTTTGATGAAATCTACATAATAGCTGTCAAGATCACCGGCTTTAAAACGTAATCTGTTCTGCTCATTGTACATACCGCCTGCTACGCTGAAATCAAATGTAACCACAACTTCTGTACCTGTCCCTGAAGCGAGAACTTCCCAAGGGCTATCAGCATCTTCAACCGTGAAGGTTGATTCATTATTAGCGTGGAATCCAACTTCAAGAGTGTAGTCGCCATCTTCAA
>WQST01000300.1 GCA_009787745.1 Lachnospiraceae bacterium | reverse complement strand
CTCTTGACATTCCGAACTCAGCCAAACAGTTATAGTCAAGCCCGCAAATCTTCCCGTCATTTTCGGAAAAATAACTTTGCCGCTCCTTACATCTTTTCCTGAAACCGCTTTCCGTTCCGTATTTTTCACACAGTTCATCGGGCGGAACGAAGACGACCTGAATCGGCATTTCCCAGACCCCGGGATGATTTGCGATCACTTCTTTTGAACCTTTCGCACTAACGAACTTATTACCGGGGCTTCCTTCATCAAGAGTATAAGGATAGAAGAAGTTACCGCCATCCTGATCGTCCTGATACCCTTCTTCTAAAGAAGAATCGTACCGGAAACAACCCATTTGGTCAATCGCTTTAAAGGTATTTTCATTGTATGCTAAATATGGCGCGCGGAAAGATATGATATCACTTTCCGAAAGCCCGATCCCCGTCGTATTAGTATCATCGCCTTCAACATATGGTTTCATTAAAATATCATTACACTTACTCATTTCATGAATCCATTCATCAACGGTAAAGTTCGAGCCGTTATGATGCGAATGGGTATGGCAACCGATTTCGAAACCTGAGTCATAAGCATATTTCCATGATTTTTTGACTAGATGCGGAAGTTCCAATGCCTCTTCTTCGGTTATATATCTTGACAGGCAATAAAACGCGCATGAACAATTGGTTCCGTCAGGATTTTTGCGGCTAAGAAAAGCATCAACTGCCCATTTCATCCCTTCAAGCCCTTTTTCTTCCATAAAACCACTTTTATCATTATCATCAAAGCCAATTGCCAGAAATAAAGGCGTCTTATCAATCTCCATATTCCCGGGCGGATTCTGAGAAGGTAGTAATTTATCCATTTTTATAATCCTTTCTTTAGCGCTTAATTATTAATAATTACCCCATAATTACCAAAACATCAACTTCCCCCCCATTAGCATAAGAAAGCGGTATTTTATTCCCGTCGATCACTTTTCCGTCAACACTAACCGATTTAGCACCGCTATTTACACCGTCGGGATTTTTAAAGCTAATCTTAAATGTCGTATTCCTAAACGTCCTTACGGCGCTAAACTCTTTCCACTCAGAAGCGACACAAGGATCAATCAAAAGTCCGTCATAATCTCTGCGCACCCCGAAAATCCAATCAATCAAAACATTAAGGCGTGTCGGCGCAGTTCCGGTAAGCCAAGTATGCCCCGCTTTGCCATGGTCATTCGAAGCCGCCCCTGAGACATATTCGGGATAAACAAAACGCTCCGCCGCATAAAGATAAGGGTCGTCTTTACTCGTCACCGCCGGCAAAGTTTTCATATAAACATCATGCGCTTCCTGCCCGTATCCGAAGATACAAAGAGAAGCAATATACCATGATTCCAAATGCCTAAACTGCCCGCCGTTTTCTTTTTTACCGGGTGCATTCCGCTTCCAACCCTGCGTATCGCTCGGCAGTTTGCCAAGTACCAAAGACTTGTCGCCCTGACAAATACTGATTCCATATTTATCGTCAAGTTCTCTTTCACAAACCTCTTTACATAAATCAAACCGCGCTTTATCGGCAATACCGCTAAAACCTGCCCAGGCAATCGGCTCAAAGAACACCAAACCGTCCGTCTTACTGCATCCAAGATTGACAGGCGCTCCCGTGCCTTCTATATCCGCTATAATTTCATCAACTTCAAGCCCTGTATGTCCGAAAGACATCCCCTTAAGCACGGCTTTAAAATCATCCGCCGCCACGGCACGAATATAATTTCCGTCTTTATCGATACATTTCTGCTCAACGGCGTCTTTAACAATTTTCGCTTTTTCGGCATAATCTTTAGCCAAATCTTTTTCAATCCCCATTTGATTTAGCAATCCGGCCATATCATTCAATGCTTTATATAACTGCTGTGCCGCCATCGTTGAAACACTCGTGAAGTTGCCTGATAAATCATCATTCCAGTCCGCCATCAACATATACGGCAAACCGTTATCGCTCTGCCGCCAAACTTTTTCGATAGCGACTTTCAAATGTTCAAGCATCGTTCCTTCTTGCGGCGGTAATTCTTCTTTTTCATCACAATAGGGAACTACTTCATCCAGTAAGCCGAAATCGCCGCTTTCTTTTATATACTCAACCACGGCATAAATCAACCACAACGGGTCGTCGCATGTCACGAAATCCTTGTTTCCGGGTGCGCTGACATAAAAATTATGATAAACAAACCCATCGGAAAACATTTGCTCGGCGGTAAACTTAATTAAATCCTTCGCCGGTTTGGGGTCATACGGCAGAAGCGCCAAGATGTCCTGTAAGATATCACGGAACCCGAAACCATATTCGAAACCTGAGTGGAAACGTGATTTCATCCGGTTAAGTAAAGCGACCATCGCGCATTGATATTGCAGCCATTTGTAAGACGGGTTCNNNGATNTCATCAACCCCGCTTAGATTGACAGATAATTTTGCTAATTCCGCCTGCCAGTCTTTTTTGACATCCGCCAGCATTTTTCGGGCATTGGCGGGAACAAGAACTTCGCTTAGGAACTTTTTGACCGCTTGTTTTCCGTGACAATAATAATCCTCGGTTGCAGGGACGGCTCCGACGACGACGATTTCCTTGGTTTCCCCTGCTTTTAACATAAATGAATTTTTGAGCGCGGAAAGCGAAGAGCAGCCTTCTTCGGCATCGCGGCAGGGTAAATCCCAGTCAAACTCGACTGCCGCAGGATTACTCATGGAATTTGAGTGATGACCGACGAACTCATCATAACGGGTCGCGAACTGATTACCGCT
>WQST01000299.1 GCA_009787745.1 Lachnospiraceae bacterium | reverse complement strand
AAAAACTTAAGGAAATCATAAGCCTTGCCGAAACAGGCGCGATGATGAGTAACGATGCAATTAAATTAGCGGCATGGATGAAGAAAAATTATGGCGGGACGATGATTGCCGCCTTAAAAACCGTATTGCCGGCGAAGCAAACTTTCCGCCCGAAAGAGAAAAAAACCGTTCGGCGGTTAGTTTCGGCTGATGAAATCCAAACCTTATTGACCGAATCGGTCAATAAGAAACAAACCGCAAAAATCCGCATTTTATCCGAACTTCTTAACGAAGAAGTCTTACCCTATGAACTGGTCACAGGTAAGTTACATATTGCTTCGCCAACTCTTAAAAGCCTGGCTCTCAAAGGCATAATCACAATAGAAACCACCAATTATTACCGCAATCCCGTCAAATTATCAGCGGAAAGTGATAAAAAACCGTTACTAAGTTTAGACCAAGCGAAAATAGTGGAGCAAGTCGAAAAAGACTACTTAAGCGGAATCCGAAAAACATACCTTATCCACGGTATTACAGGAAGCGGTAAAACCGAAGTTTATATGAACATAATCGAAAATGTTATTGCTCAAAAAAAGCAATGCATTGTTTTGATTCCTGAAATTGCCCTGACATATCAAACATTATTACGCTTTTATAAACGCTTCGGCGATCGCGTTTCCGTCACCAATTCATCACTTTCTGCGGGAGAAAAATACGATCAATGCGAAAGAGCGAAGCGCGGAGAGATAGATATAATAATCGGGCCCCGTTCAGCGCTGTTCGTCCCCTTCCCCGCTTTAGGCATGATTATTATCGATGAAGAGCATGAACCAAGCTATAAAAGCGAGCAGACCCCGCGTTATCATGCCCGTGAAACCGCCGCCGCCTTAGCGAAGATAAAAGACGCAAGCCTAATCTTAGGTTCGGCGACCCCCTCGCTGGATGCGTATTATCGAGCGCGGGCGGGAGAGTATCAGTTATTCAATCTGTCAAGCCGAACGGGTTGTGCGGTTTTGCCCGAAGTCCATATCGTCGATTTGCGCGCGGAATTACTAAAAGGCAATCGCCAAATTTTTAGCACGAAATTACAGGAACTGATTACATCATGTCTTGCCGCTAAGGAACAAATTATTTTATTTTTGAATCGGCGCGGTTATTCCGCGTTTGTATCTTGCCGTTCATGTGGTTTTGTTTTGAAATGCCCTCATTGTGACGTCTCATTATCGAAACATAAAGGCGGGTTAATGCTTTGCCATTATTGCGGTTTTGCGACAAGTGAGGTTAAATTATGCCCTGCCTGTAATTCTAAATATATTCTTGGATTTAAAGCGGGAACCCAGCAAATCGAAGAAATGATTCACAAACTCTGGCCGCAGGCGAAGGTGCTGAGGATGGACGCAGATACGACGAAGAAGAAGGATAGTTATGATGAAATTCTGACGGCTTTTGCCAACGGGAAAGCCGATATTTTAGTGGGGACGCAAATGATCGTCAAAGGGCATGATTTTCCCAATGTAACTTTGGCGGGAATTATCGCCGCGGACTTATCGCTAAATGTTAATGATTTCCGTGCCGCCGAGCGGACATTTCAGCTTTTAACCCAAGCCGCAGGACGTGCTGGGCGCGGGGAAAAAGCGGGCGAAGTGGTAATCCAGACATACCGTCCCGATCATTACAGTATTGTACATGCCGCGAATCAGGATTATCAGGCTTTTTATGAAGAAGAAATTATTTACCGTGAACTGGCTTCATATCCGCCGGTATCGCATCTGTTAAAAGTTTTAATCAGCTCGGAAGATGAGCAAAGAGGAATTAAAGAAAGTACCGGACTGGTGAATCTGATTAAAGAATTAAGTAAACCGATTGACCAAAGAATCCAAATAATCGGTCCTGCCCCTGCTTCGGTTTCAAAAATTAATGATATTTATCGATTTTTAATTTTTATTAAACATGCAAATTATGATATACTGATAAAGCTAAAAGATATTCTCGAGGAAAATATAGGCGGGCTTAATATTACCGTCCAATTTGACTTTAATCCGCTTTGATATTAGAATAATATAGAAAATGAATTAAGAAAGGCAAAATAAATGGCGATCAGAAACATAAGAGAAATCGGCGACGATATTCTTTTTAAAGTCAGTAAAGAAGTAACGATGATTACTCCCCGTACCAAAATTTTAATAAAGGATATGCTTGATACAATGTATGAAATCGATGGTGTTGGCTTATCGGCTTGTCAGGTCGGTGTCCTGAAACGAATTTTCGTCGTTGATGCAGGAAATGAAGAGCCGGAACCATATGTTTTAATAAATCCTCGTATTATCGAATCAAACGGCGAACAAACAGGAAATGAAGGTTGCCTTAGTGTCCCGGGGAAACACGGCACCGTGACCAGGCCTAATTATGTAAAAGTTTTGGCATATGATGAGAAACTCAAACCATATGAACTGGAAGCAACAGAGCTTTTGGCGCGGGCGATTTGCCATGAACTGGATCATCTGGACGGACGCCTTTATATCGAAAGGGTCGAAGGTGAACTTCGTGATAATACCGAGGCGAGTGAAGATGATGAAGAATAATTTGGAGGAATAAATTCAATTGAAAATAATCTACATGGGTACTCCTAATTTTGCCGTTTCACCGCTTAAAGCACTAATTGCCGCCGGACATCAGGTTTTAGCGGTCGCCACGCAACCCGATAAGCAAAAGGGCCGGGGTCGGGAAGTTAAGAGTTCTGCGGTCAAAGAATATGCCGTATCGCAAGGTATAGATATATTACAACCAACTAAAATAA
>WQST01000298.1 GCA_009787745.1 Lachnospiraceae bacterium | reverse complement strand
GACTGCCGCAGGATTACTCATGGAATTTGAGTGATGACCGACGAACTCATCATAACGGGTCGCGAACTGATTACCGCTTAAAGAATTGGTATGGACGAAAACTTTACCGAACATCCACTTGACTTTTTCCCCGTCACTGTCGAAATCACGGCCGAAACCGAACCGCCAGACATTGGCGTTAAGTTCTTTATCGACTAAGGCGCCGCCCATCATCAGCGTATTAAATCCGCTGAACTGAATATCACGCGCATCACCTAAGTTAACAGGGTTAACATTAAACATTGTAACTTGGCGGTCGGCGGCGGCATTATTCTTGATTGTGATAATCTGCACCATCGCGTCATAATCATTCGGTACGAAATTAAGTGTTTCGACATCCAAATCATTATAGCTTGTTTTGAATTTCAGATAACCAAAACCAAAAGTGGTTTCAAGTGTCTGTTCTTTATTAACGGTCGGATACCAAGCGTTAGAAAAATATTTGCCGTCGTCGGTGCGGAAGTAGGCATATGAGCCAAGCATTTTCGCCTTATAGGGATCCTCATGAACGAATCCGTTAAGAATGTCGCCTTCCTGTGTCCCAATCCTTGCAAATGACGTCCCGTTACTTGTCATACCCCAGCAAAGAGTGTCGGTCGGTTTTTGATTTCTCCTTGCCAAAAGCATAAGCCATGGTTCACGGGTCATGTCCCCGTGTTTTTCCGAAATGACAACTTCATTGTCCGCGTTGAAGCAAAACTGCCCGTTATTCCGTAAATTCATCATAATAATTACCTTTCCTTTATTGTATTTATTAAAATAATTTTAATTCTCTTCCTAAAGCGCTTATCCGGCCTTCCTTTTTAAGACCATAGACGACACTGAAAAGATCTGATTCACTGACTGCGGGTAAATCCGCTAAAACCATATCAATTGTTGTGCTTCCGTTATTTTCGGTAAGGCTCTTAATCACCGCCTGCTCATATTTATACTCAACCCGATTCTTATTTTTCATCTCGGTGGTATGCATTTTTTGCACAGCGGCACCAATTTCACATAAAATATCCTTAAATTCCTCTTCACCTTTGACATAAGTCGCGTTTTTATCCTCGGTTCCTGAATTACGCATAAAAATGACGCCCAGAAGTTTATCGCCGCTCTGAATATTAATATATAGAACATTCAAATCTTCTTTATCCTCATAACTCAAAGTGCATCCCGTCGGAAGCTTTCCGTTTTTGACCGCTTCCCCGACTAACTCATGAACAAGTACCTTATCCTTTTCCCAAATCGCGCTTCCGCGGTAATGAAGGTTTTTGTCAACAAAGAAAACATAATATGTCTTCGAAAAGCCCGGTTCAAAAGGACAAATGATGGTTTCTTCATCAAGGTTTAGAGTTTTAATCGCACAAAGAGTATAAAGCCCCGTTAACAGCCCGATTCCTGATAAAAGCGTCTTTGCCTGACCTTGCGGATCGTTAACCGCAATCGGGAAAATCAGATGCCCCGAGATTTCCAAGCCGACTAAAACATTGCCGTCATTAAAGTTACCAATCCATTTATCCCCGACGGAAACGACTTTTGCATGAAGCCCCAAATTTTGACTCGCCGACGAAGCCGTCATGATATCCGACTCAATCGTCGATAAGAACCAATAATCTTTTGGGTTAAGCCCCTTAGACTTAAGTAGGTACTGCGCCAGAATATAACCGCACTTATCCCCGTCCAAAACATAGATGCCGTCCTCGCTTTTACTATAGTAAAGTAAAAAGCCGCGGTCGCCGTCGCCGTCAAGCGCAATTCCGTAGACGCTTCGTGAAGCGTCTTTCCTTCCTTCATCAAAAATCTTTTTGATAACCGCAATATGCTTATCATATTCAGTACCGCAAAAGTACTCCGTTCCTTCGATTTCCGCGACCCCGACGCCGCGGTTAATATTTTCCCCCGTGCATTTTTCGTTGACACTGATATAATTAGCCTGCAAATTATCGAGGACTTTCCGCCCAATCGCATCGGATGCGCCGTTTGCGGAGTCAAAAACCAAGGTTATATTATCAAGGGCAGGTTTCATATCATCGCCCAGAATACCTTCCATCCATTTAATACTGTCCGCTTCGGCATTGAGTTCGGTAACTTTCCCGCTTGCTTCATGCGGCAGTTTTTCGTTGAAACAGTAGTTATACAGATATGCGGACAAAACATAATCACCCAAATCACCTTCGGGAACTGATTTTTTGCTATCGAGGAAAAATTTGATCCCATTTTGGTTGGCCGGATTATGCGAGGCGGTCAGGCAAGCCCCCGCGCGGTGTGCGAGTTTCAGGTTGTGCCAAGGGATAACGGCGGTCGGCACAACGCCTAAATCAAGCACATTAAGCCCTGCTTTAGTAAATCCCGAACGAACGCTATTATTAAGAACATTGTCGTATGCGGCGTCACGCCCATCGTTTCCGATAACCGCGGTATCACCCGCCTTAACGATGCTTTGGTCTAATAGCATCATCGCAAAAGCAAAAGAAATTGTCTCAACCAAATCAGGAGTAAAAGCATTATCTTTTAATAAATCAGCGATAAAATTTTCGTTGGTTTTGGTAACAACTTTACCGCGGATACCGTCCGTGCCCATGTAATTGACCCGGGCCATCATAAACGCGGTATTTATTTTCTCATCCTCATTCGCTTCCGATGAAAGATATAACCCCACCGCCTTGGATAAATCTACACATACCGCCGTCGGATATTTTTCAAGCCAACCGCTTGAGAGAAGAGTAGATGCAACTTTTTCTGATGAAGCATCAGAAACATTGCCGATCACAAA
>WQST01000297.1 GCA_009787745.1 Lachnospiraceae bacterium | reverse complement strand
CTGCGTTCTCACAGTCACTGCAATTCGAAAAACCACAAAGCTTACACCTTTCTCCAAGCCCGCGGACTTCATACTTCGCCCCGATTAAAACAACCGCATCGCTCGCGTCAACATTACCGGCGTCACGTAAGAAAAACCTGCCTGATTCACCGAGACTATCGCCGATCGCCCTCATCTCAGAAGTAATACGGTCTTTATCCTCATCGGTAAGAATCAAAGTTTCGAGATGATCGATACCACAGGCTTTCGGAGCCGTTCGAACCGCCGCACAAATGCTGTGTGCAAGATTCATAATCGCCGTTTCTTCAGCTTTCTTTGAATTAATAATCATAATATAACCTCCTCTTAACTCGGATTAGATTCTCGCTTATTCGCAAAAACCTTTGTCAATTTGTGTGATAAATCAATCGTAAAACGCTCGATTTGGGGCGCACGGTAAACAGCCAAAATGCACACCGCCATAACAATTACTATTAACGGAATCCATAGGTATAAAGGCATCGTATAACTGCTTACCCCTAATAATGCCGCCACCATCTGCCCCCACGGACGGCAGGTAACAATAATAAAAAGAAATTCACGGTGCTTAATGGCGGTCAGCCCGACCAGCAAGCACATCAAATCCGAGGGCAGAAAAGGTAATAAAACCACCAATATAAATAAAATCTTGGCACGTAAAGTCGTTGATTCCGCGCCGATAATCCCGACCCATTTCGCAACTTTTTCTGACTTGGCGAACTTTTTAATGAGCGCCTGACCAAATTTTTTGACCAATGAAAACCCGATTAAACTCCCGACCAAATTCGCACCGTAGGAAAGTAAGAACCCGCGCCAAAAACCAAACAATATGCTTCCTGCTACAGTCATCAAATTACCCGGAATCGGGAACGCAATAACCTGAAAAACCTGCAAAACAAAAAATACGAACGGCCCCCAAAAGCCAAGACCGCTTATAAACATTTCCATAGACTCTTGATTAAAAAGTATCTCCACTAAGCACCCCTTTTTGCTAATCATTCGGTTTCGGAACTATTATGCCACAAAAGTCTATTTTTATCATTGTTTGCCGAGTCTTTTTCATACGGCTTTTTTATCATCGGCTTTTAGATATTTATTCCCCGCACCCATAATAATAAGCGCCGTCGCAAATAAAGCAATAATCGATAGAATCGCCAATGAACTACGCCCCGTAAAGCGAACCGTCATTGCATATAGCAAAGGCCCCAACACCGCCGCAAATTTCCCGAAAATATCGAAAAACCCGAAAAACTCCCCGGCATTCTCAGGCGGCACCATCTGACAAAAATAAGAACGCGAAATTGCTTGAATACCACCTTGCACCGACCCAACCATCGTCGCCAAAATCCAGAATAAAACAAGTGCCGTTTCGACTCCGAAAAATCCTTCCTCAAGCCCAAAACCCATGATAAATCCTGTTATACAAATTACTAAATAAACGCATACCGCCGCCCGTAACATCTTGATCGAACCGAATCGGCGCGACAGTGCCGAAAACCATATCGAACACGGCACCGCGACGATCTGCGTCACCAATAATGCCAGAATCATCCCTGTCGCATCAAGCCCCAAGGTCGTTCCATAGCTTGTAGACATATTTATAACCGTTCCGACCCCATCGATATAAAAGAAATAAGCCAGAATGAAAATCAGAATTTTTTTATTATGGAAAATTTTCTTGGCTGTTTGTCCGACGGCTATAAAGGCTGATTTGACGACCTTTCCTGCCGATGGCATTTCAATGCTGTGCGTTTGCTTACAATTTTTGAGAAACGGAATCGTAAACAGCCCCCACCAAAGCGCCGCGATTACAACGGAAATCCTGACCGCCATCGTCATATCAATCCCGAAGTTGCCGCCGAAATTAATTAGCGCAATACTCATTAGAAACGGAATCGTACTGCCGCCGATATACCCATATGCAAAACCGTAACCGGAAAGAGTATCCATCCGCTCAGGTTCAGTTACATCGGAAAGAAACGCGTCATTAACTAAAATACTGCCGCTGAACCCGATATGAGAAATTCCGTATCCAAACAATAAAAATATCCAATTGTCAAAAAAAGCACTGGCAAAGGTAAATCCAACGCCGAGAGCAAAGAAAAGGATGAAAATCTTCTTCTTATAACCATGGAAATCACAAAATGCTCCGGCAATCGGCGCTAACAGCGCAATAACAATCATTGCCGCCGACGTCGCAATCCCCCACCAATAATCGCCTTGCTGTCCGGCGCTTTCCGCGACATTCGTAAAATAAATCGGAAATACTGCCGCCATCATGACTGTCGCATACACGGAATTCGCCCAATCGTACATTACCCAGCTTTTTTCCTGACGCGTCATCTTAAATTTTTCGGTTTTTCGTTTGAACATTGTTACCTCATCCCTCCCATTTTAGACCTAATCTTTTTGCAACAAGCGGCGCTATCTCCAAGAGGCTTCCTCCGTAAGCGGTGCCGGGGGTAAATCCGTCGCCCCGTACCATGTAAAACACCTTATAATCAGGCATGTCAAGAGGATAGCCGTGAGTCGCCTTATGCGATGAAGGATGTCCCTCAAAGCAGTATCCTGATTTTGCACTAAAGCCGAAAGCGGCGTGATGATATCCTGATACGGAAAGTTCGTCCGCTGTAAGAAAACGGTTAAAACCTTCGGTTAAGGATATTTTTCCGCGGACTTCGGATATTTTGTCAGACGATAACACGCCCGCATGGAAAAATGCCGAGCCGCCGCAACATTCAATAAAACATCCGCTCTCGCCTATATTATACTCATCTTTGTCG
>WQST01000296.1 GCA_009787745.1 Lachnospiraceae bacterium | reverse complement strand
CTGTTTTCCCCATAAATAATTTTTAGGCGTTTGTTAACATTACTAATTCCCAAACTGCCGTTATTATCTTTTCTGTCCTGCAATAACAAAGATGCGATCTTTTTTTTCTCATCTTCGGTCAACTTGCGGTCATTAATAATTTGAATTAACATATTTCCGTCACTTTTCATGACGCGAACCACAACATTGGCTTTTTTCCTGTCCTTCATCCCATGTTCAACCGTATTTTCAAGGATTGGCTGAACAATCAAGCGCGGAATTTCGATTCCCTGTAAAGATTCATCAATATCGTTTTCGACCTGAAAACGCGGACCGAAACGTTGCCCGATAATATAAAGATAAGCATCGATATAACTAAGTTCTTCACTCAGAGTATGATAATTTTTGTTTTCACGGTTCATTGTAAAATAAAGCATCGTGCTTAACGCTTCAATCATTTGCGATACTTTATCATTCCCGCTAAGTCTGGCTTCCCAATTAATAATTTCCAGTGTATTATTAAGGAAATGCGGGTTTATCTGCGATTGCAAAGCCAAGATACTGGCGTCCCTGACCGCCAGCTCCTCCAGGTATATCCGTTGAAACTGATGCTCCAGTTCCTTTGACATCGCATTGTAAGCATCAATCAAAAAAGCAAATTCTTCACTGTTACTATCACCTTTTATCTGATAACCGTAGTCGCCCGTCTTAATTTTGCGGGAAGCATCGATCAAACTCGAAATCGGCTTCGAAACCTTCTTCCGAAAGAAAGTAAAAATCAGATAAAAAAGCAATAACATAAACACAATGATCAGCGCAACCATCTGCTGGGCAATCGATACTTCCCTGATTAAAAAGCGCGAATCAAGTTCCACCAGGAAAGCGATTTTCTGCTTCCCGAAATCTATTTCCTTCGATGAAAAAGCCCTGTTCTGATGCCTTGTATAGGTACTTTTTTCATTAATCATCGCAATTGTGTCAATCTCACTATTAAGAATCTTCGTCCCGTCAATATAAACCTCATAGTCAATCGCTCCCCACACACTTCCGAGACTTGGAAAAATCCGCTCGCAGCTTAGGTGGATAATCAACATCGCATATGGTTCATAGTAAGCATTAACAATATTTCTAATTAAAAATAAGCGGCCATTTAAATAAACCAGCTTCGTCTCATTCCCAAGTTCACGCCCCAGTTCGATAATCTCCTTTTGTGAATGGTCGATGAAATCCTGAATCGGTTCATACCCTGTCATTGCGATATCATAAGCACTGTAAACATTGATGGCATAATAAATCTGCTCAGGGGCATCAAGGAAAAACAGCATGGTACTTAAGTAATTATTATTATATTTGTAATATTGGTTCAAAAAATTCGTTATATCACGGGATAATCTTTGCCCTTTGCCATCGATCAGATATTGATGATAGCTAGTTTCGATTGTTGAGATGTAAGTAGCGTTTTTGGATGCCTGCACGGCTTCGGCGAGGTGAAGTTCACAAATCTCGACGGCTTTATCGGTTGACATTTCGATTGTTTTCGTCGTTTGACTGCTGATTGTCGAAGTAACGAAATAGAGCATGATATATGCGATTAAAGTCAGCGGTAACAGCCACCCCAAAAGCAAAACCACGACCATGCTCCATTCCAGCTTCTTCTTTTTAAATTTTCTTGCCCTAAAATTCATAAACACCTACTATAAATCTAGGTATTCCTCATACGCCCTGCATACTTCCCTGGCATCTTCGCTGTTCGACATCTCGCAAAAAATTCTGATAAGCGGCTCTGTACCCGAAAATCTGGCGACGACCCAACCGCCTTCTTTGAAATACACTTTACTTCCATCCAAATGCGATACATGATCAATCTCAAACGAAAGCTTGGGAATTTCACGTTTGGTCATTAAAATATCTAAAATTTCGGCTTTCTTTTCATTGGAGAACTTATAATCACGCTCTTCCATAAAAATCGAACCATATATCCCCTCTATTTCCTTATATACCTGTGAAATCTTCTTCCCTGTCACGGCAATCATTTCAACCAAAAGCATCGCTGCATAAACACCGTCTTTGCCTTTGATATGACCCCTCACCGTCAGTCCGCCTGACGACTCCCCGCCTAAAACCGCATCTTCTTTCGTAAGTGCCGAAGATATATGCTTAAACCCGACCGGAACTTCAAAGCATTTCTGATTAAAACTCTCCGCGACCCGGTCAAGCTGATGCGTCGTCGCAATATTCCGCACGACAGGCCCGTTCCAACCTTTATACTTCACCAAATAATAATAAAGTAAAACTAAAATATCATTCGGATGCAAAAAGCGCCCTGTATCATCGATTACGCCGATTCGGTCGGCATCACCGTCAGTCGCCAAACCAATATCACACTTAAAATCAACAACCGCGTTTTGCAATGCCCTCAGCGTCGCCGCCGTCGGGGAAGGAAGTTTACCGCCGAAAAGCGTATCATGACGGTCATTAATCGTTACGACTTCACAACGCGCCGTATGGAGAATTGTCGTCAGCGACGTTTGGCTGACGCCATACATCGGGTCAAACGCTACCTTAAGCCCTGCATCGCGGATTTTGTCCATATCAACGGCAGCAATGATATTATCAAGATATTCGTTAAGCGGATAGATTTCTTTAATAAGGCCTTGGGAAATCGCCCTGTCATATTCCATTTCCTTAATCGGTGCTTTCGATGCGGCGTCAATATAACATTCAACTTCGGCGGTTTGAACCTCGTCGGCATCGCGCCCGCCCGCCGTAAACAGCTTTATGCCGTTATATAATGCCGGGTTATGGCTGGCCGTAATCATCATTCCATAAG
>WQST01000295.1 GCA_009787745.1 Lachnospiraceae bacterium | reverse complement strand
TGATATGGAAAGCACCAAAATTATGGATCGCTTGATTTGCGGAGATGTCGGTTACGGCAAGACAGAAATCGCTATCCGCGCCGCTTTTAAAGCTGTTCAGGAAAATAAGCAAGTCGTTTATTTAGTTCCGACGACGATTTTAGCCCAGCAACATTATAATACTTTCATTCAGCGGATGAAAGACTTTCCTGTGCGCATTGAATTGCTTTCCCGTTTCCGGACAGCCGCCGAGCAGAAAAAAACTATCGCTGATTTGCGCAAAGGGCAGGCTGATATCGTCATCGGTACTCATCGCGTATTATCAAAAGATGTGTTTTACAAAGATCTTGGTCTTTTAATAATAGATGAAGAACAACGCTTTGGTGTTACCCATAAGGAAAAAATCAAGCATATGAAAGATAGCGTCGATGTCCTGACTTTGACAGCGACACCGATTCCCCGTACCCTCCATATGAGCTTGATCGGGATTCGCGATATGAGTGTTTTGGAAGAAGCGCCGAATGATCGGATGCCGATTCAAACCTTTGTTTGCGAGTATAATGAGGAAATGGTACGCGAAGCAATTGTTCGTGAACTTAGCCGTGAAGGTCAGATTTACTATGTCTACAACCGTGTCGCAAATATCGCGGATATCGCGGCAACGATCCAAAAACTCGTTCCGGAAGCCAATGTCGCTTATGCTCACGGGCAGATGCAGGAACGTGAACTGGAACGGATTATGTATGATTTTATTAATAATGAAATCGACGTTTTGGTCGCAACAACTATAATTGAAACAGGGCTTGATATTGCTAATGTTAACACAATGATTATTCATGATTCCGATAACATGGGTTTGGCACAGCTTTATCAACTGCGCGGGCGTGTTGGGCGCAGTAACCGAACCGCTTATGCATTCCTGATGTATAAACGCGATAAGATGCTCAAAGAAATTGCCGAAAAGCGCCTTGCCGCAATTAAAGAGTTCACCGATTTAGGCAGCGGTTTTAAGATTGCCATGCGTGACTTAGAAATCCGCGGTGCGGGTAATTTGCTTGGACAAAAACAGCATGGGCATATGGAAGCAGTAGGTTATGACTTATATTGCAAAATGCTTGATGAAGCGGTCAAAACTTTGAAAGGCATTAACACCGAGGAAGATTTTTATACCACTGTCGATTTAGATGTTGACGCTTTTATACCGCCTAATTATATTGTCAATGAAATCCAAAAACTTGATATATATAAGAGAATCGCAGGAATCGAAAGCAAAGAAGAATGTGATGATATGAAAGAAGAACTTAACGATCGTTTCGGCAGTATTCCTGTTTCGGTTGAAAATTTGCTTAGGGTCGCTTTAATCCGCATAGAAGTACATGCATTAAGCATTACTGAGGTTAAAGGAAAAAATGAAGAAATATTCTTTTATTTACGTCCCGATGCGAAGATAAAAGTTGAAAGTATCCCTTTGTTTTTACAGCGCTATCCGACAATAAGATTTAATCATAAGGGTACGCCATTTTTTTCCGCCCGTTACAAAAAATGCGGATTGGTTGATCGTGATGTCGCAACACTTCTTAATGAAACGGAAGAAATGATCGAAAAGATGAAAGAGATGCTTTTCTGATTATAGTAAATTAAACCGCAAAAATAATTGAAATCAAAGTTTCAATCTGCTTTTGCCATTCTGAGCGTATGCGAAGGAACTCATATTTATTATTGCTCAGAATGACATTGCCCCTTAATCGATAAAATTCATCACTCAAACAGTGCTGTTTTACCGAGTAAGGGGTATATGTATATACAAGTGAGCGGCTTAATCCTTAAAAGGAATACCATGAGCGTCCTCATTGATAGTGCCGCTCAGAACTTTAAATACGTCTACTAAAGCGATGATTTGAAGAACTGCAATCATAATCGTACCAATACCGCAAGCGAGAATAAGCAAAAGTCCGATTATCATTAAGATGAACTTGTTCTTCGCTATTTCAACATGACCTAAGTATAACCAGTTAAGTCCCCACGCACCTAGTACGAATGTCAGGATAGCAAAGATGAACCTGCTCTTGGCCTGCGGATTCGGGCTATAGCCCCCCTGACCGTAAGGGTTAGTATTGTTTTCCATGATCTTATCTCCTTTACAAACTATCAATACCCATATCTTATAACATTTTCGGCGATATTTCAAGTCTTTATATTTTGAAAGAAAGATGTTATAATAAAAAATAATTAGAACATATGTTTGAAAGTCCTTTTTATCGTACAGCATAAGTGTTATTCTGTTAATAGATTATTTATTAACGGAGGTGACTATGAAGGGATATACTGTAAATGATGGATATATGGGCTTGATTGGCAGTGTTTATATGCTGTTTGCCAGTGAAACGGATTACTATGATTATTTTAAGGAAGCCGCCTGAGGAAAGAATTATGGTATCTTATGGAATACATCAGTGCGAAAACGATTGTCACTAAGACTAAATCAAACAGTTGGTTTGGTAATGACTATAATATGAATATTTATAAGGGTTGTTGTCATGGCTGTATATATTGTGACAGCCGTTCGGATTGCTATCGGATTTCGGATTTTGACCGCGTCAGAGCAAAAGAAAACGCCCTCGAGATTATCCGCAACGACTTACGCCGCAAGGTCAAAAAGGGTGTAATCGGTACAGGTTCGATGAGTGACCCCTATAACCCCTTTGAAGAAGAGTTATGCCTGACCGGACATGCCTTAGAATTAGTTGATGCTTTTGAATTTGGGATATCAATTGCCACTAAAGGGACTATTTTGGCAAGGGATATCGATATTCTTGAATCAATCCGCGAACATT
>WQST01000294.1 GCA_009787745.1 Lachnospiraceae bacterium | reverse complement strand
AACGGTGGCAATCCTTGTTCCGACTTGCTTCGCAAGCTCAATCGCATCTTCTCCCGTCACACAGAACTCACCTTTTACAAATCCTGTCACGGAGCCTGACTTTATTTCATACCAGCCATCTTGCTCGGAAATCAAATTCCCGACTGATTTATTATATAATTTACCGATTATTTCACCGTCTTCACCCGGTTTATTGCGGACATTGACATAGTCATTGACTCGTGCGATGACGAGATTCTTAAATTCTTCTTCTTCACGCCTAAGATCAAGTTCCCTTTCTTTTTCTCTCAGGGTCTTGTCCGAATTAACAGAACTCGTTTCTTCTATATTCAATTCGGTACTTGCATCATTAGAATCATTAGAACCCGGGGTCGCGGTCGGAAGCGCGGTTATGCTTGGCTTAGAAACGTTCACATCAGGTGTTTGATTCTGATTACGTACTTCCTGCAAATCTCTTAATGAAGCCGTATTATCGCCTAATGTAAAATCAATACCTGCCGAAGGCAATGCAGGGTTTCTGGTTGCCGCCTGCGACGGCAACTCCAAACTCAGGGCTAAAACGAAAGAAGCGATTATATAGGATATGGCGCGTTGTTTTCTTGTTCTCATAAATCCTCGTACTTTGTTTACGATTTACAATAAGTAGTTTATAAGTTGTTTTGTACTAAATATTTCAAATATGTTACAGTGTATTAATAAATATACCACTAATTTAACAGCTTGTCAATATTCGACACGTAATTTTTTTATGAAATCGCTGTTAAATCAAGGCTCTTTCGGAATTAAATGGAAGGTGTTAAAAAACACCTTCCATTTAATATTTCTGCAATATTTAGTACTTTAGTCCTTTATTTGCTCAATAAGTAGTGTCCGACACTCGTTACTGCCCCCGCACCATCGGAAACAGCCGTTATTATTTGGCGTAATTTTTTGGTGCGAATATCCCCGACCGCATAAACCCCGCTCGTTCCTGTGATGCCGTTCTCATCGGCAATCAAATATCCTTTTTCGTCACAGGCGGCGACGTCACTAAAGAGTGATGAATTAGGACTGAAACCAACGGCAATAAAAACACCTGTAACCGATAAAAATGATATATTATCGCTTTTTAAGTCTTTTATCTTAATATTTTCGACTTGATTTTCACCATTAATGCTTTCGACCACGGTATCCCACAAAACGGTAACATTATCAAGTTTTAACAATGCTTCACTTAATATCGCCGCCGCTCTAAGCTCATTACGCCGATGAATCAGGTACACTTTTTCACAGAAACGCGCCAAAAAGATCGCATCTTCAACCGCTACATCGCCGCCGCCGACCACCGCTACTGTTCGCCCGCGGAAAAACGCCCCGTCACAAGTCGCACAATATGATACACCCATCCCTGCAAGTTCTGTTTCGCCGGGAACGTTTAAGTGAGCATGTGAAGCGCCCGCCGCAATTATTACCGTCTTAGTTTCATAATTACCTTCGTTTGTTTCAATACGGAAATATTCATCTATTTTCTTGACCGCGGAAACTTCCGCCGTAATAAATTCGACATTAAGCTTGTCGGTATGCGCACGAAAGCGGTTCGCCATTTCAAGCCCGGAAATACCGGGTAACCCAAGGTAATTATCCACTTCATAAGTATTAACTATCTGACCGCCGCACAAAGGGCTTTTTTCGATTACTACAAAATCTAACGCCGCTCTTTTCGCATAAATTGCCGCTGATAAACCCGCCGGACCCGCTCCGATAATTATTAAATCGCGCATGTTATTTACCTCCGCTATCTTTAGATTACAATAATCCGCCATCCATCCGAATAATTTGCCCCGTCAGATAGTCGGGGGCATTTAGGATGTGCATGACCATTTGTGCTGTTTCATAAGCTGTTCCCGCGCGCCCCGCCGGAATTTTCTCACAAATATCATCCCATTCCGCTTTAGTCAAACCGGCATTCATACTTGTGTCAATAAGACCCGGAGCTATCGCATTAACCTGAATATTGCTCGGCGCAAGTTCCTTCGCGAGGGCTTTTGTAAAACCGCCGACCCCCGCTTTCGCCGCTGAGTAAGCAACCTCCATACTTGCACCGCATTCACCCCAAATAGATGATATATTAATTATTTTCCCTGCTTTTCTTGTAATCATCCCGGGGACTGCTTCTTTGCAATAATAAAATAGGCTGTTTAAATTAGTATTAATTATCTTCTGCCAATCGAAAACGGACATATCCGTCAAAAGACCCAAATATGCACGTCCGGCATTATTAATCAAAACATCCAGATAGGGAATATCCGCAAACATTTCATGAACGGCGGACGCGTCGGCGGCGTCACATATAAAAAGCTTTGCGCTGACACCGAATTTCGCGGTGATTTCTGCTTTTAACTGTTTTAATAAATCTTCGTTTTGATAAGCCGTCAGATATAAATCAAAGCCGTTTTCGGCTAATATTAAAGCTATTTCTTTACCGATTCCGCGCGATGCACCGGTAATCAGCGCCTTTTTTCTGTTCATACCAGCTTATGTACCCCATCATAAATCCGGCCGGCAATAATCGGTTTGTTCATCGTATAAATATGAATACCGTCAACACCTGCCGCAATCAAATCAACAATCTGATTAATCGCATACGCCATTCCCGCATCAAATAAAGCCTGCGGCTTATCTTCATAACGATCCAGAATCCGCCTGAACTTAACCGGTAAACTCGCTCCGCACAGCGATACCATCCGTTCAATCTGCTTCTTATTAGTTACAGGCATTATCCCTGCTTCAATCGGCACATTAATTCCGGCAATCCGCGTTTTTTCATAAAAATCATAAAAAAGCTCATTTTCAAAAAACAATTGCGACACCAAATGCGTCGCCCCCGCATCCACCTTT
>WQST01000293.1 GCA_009787745.1 Lachnospiraceae bacterium | reverse complement strand
TTTAGGGTCTGAAGTGTCAAGTTTGGCGCGTACCAATACTTTGCCGTTTCCGCCGTCATAGCCTGATACATCAACATAGCCTCCTGTCGGGAAATCCGGGTAAATCTCAAACTTTTTACCGGTAAGACAGGCAATTTCGGCTTCAAGAACTTCAACCGCGTTATGCGGCAGAATTTTTGTGGACATACCGACCGCGATTCCTTCCACACCCATGATGAGCACAACAGGGATTTTCGCGGGAAAAAGCACCGGTTCCCTGTTTCTGCCGTCGTAAGAATCAGTCCATACCGCGAGTTTCGGATTATAGAAAATGTCTTTCGCAAGCGGCGTTATGCGACATTCAATGTAACGGGGAGCCGCGGCATCATCGCCTGTAAGAAGGTTACCGAAGTTTCCCTGCCTGTCGATAAAAAGCTCTTTATTGGCAAGCCCTACAAGAGCGGGATTTATCGAAGCCTCTCCGTGGGGGTGGTACTTCATGCAGTGGCCGGTAACATTGGCAACTTTATGAAATTTGCCGTCGTCCATTTCAAAGAGAGAATGAAGAATGCGCCGCTGGACAGGCTTAAGCCCGTCTTCAAGATCGGGAATAGCGCGGTCTTTGATTACATAGGAAGCGTATTCAAGAAAGTTGCGGTCAAAAAGGTTTTTAATGAATGCCATTAGTTAATTTTATAATAGAGATAAAATAGTTTCAATCGGAAAAAGGCGAAATTAATAATCCAGCATGCTTCTTTTTAACAAAAACCCAATCTTATATCCAATCCCAATCTGCATACTATTCCGTTGATATATTTTGTCTTCCAAGACAAGAGATGATTCAGAAAAATCCATGGAAAATCTGGGGTCGATGACAATCATGCCGGGACCGGCTTTTACGCCGAATTGTAGCCCAACTAACCATGACGCGGGGGAAGGAATTGTCGCATTCATCAGTGAAATATTAAACGCGAACCCCCCGTAAGGTTCCACCACAAATTGAGCCGCCGGTTTAAGCACCAGTTTCAGAGCTATAGGAATTTCCAGTATCAGGTCGCGGTGTCCTTCATCATATTTTTCGGTAACTATCCAATCCTGTACAAACTGGGTACCGATGCCCAAAGACAGAAAATTGGTAAAATGAAATTCAAACGCCGCCCTTAGACCAAAATTGATCCAGTTGACTGACTCATACTTTTCCGTATAAATACGCGGTGCCCATAAAAAGCTTGTCTCCAGAAAGAGCCATTTATCACGCCAGTCATTTGTTTCTTCGATACTGGGAATGCCCGACAGCATATTGTAAACTATAATTGAGAGCAAATCCCCGACAGAAGCGTCAACCTTTGCATAAACAAGCTGCTGTCTGCCTAAAGCATCGCCCGTAATATTATTAATCAATTCCAGTCTCAAAGTACATTCATGATCATCGGTGATGATAAAAGGCTCACTTGGCGTCCGTCTGACATTCGGATCATAATTACCTTCGCCTGCCGTGTCGTAAAAATAGATATCATCGTCAATTTCCCACGAAAAATATTCACGTTCTCTGGGATAATTTCTGAGAGGCGGATTCGGATTTTCAGGAATTGGCCTTTTTATTCCCTGCGATTCAGTCTCTTCCATGCCAAACGGTATGATCGTAGCTTTAAGGATGTAATCACAGCCCCGCTGCGACCGCACAAGAGAATAATACATAAAAACCACTTCAGAAGAAAGCTGGCGGTAAAAAAACACATTATCCGCCGGTCTGCCGAATCCCGCAATCGGCGGAACAAATATTCTTGCCTCGCGAAAAACTTTATTTTGGGCAAACAAGGGAAGGGTTATGATGAGTAAAATGACAACAAAGATGAGTTTCTTCATATTATAATTATAATGATTTATTTGGGAGAATTCCAGTTTTAGGGTAAATTGATAATTAGGAAACATATAGTTGAATTTAAAGAAATGGATTAACAATTTTAAGCTTATTTTCAACAATTAAACCGTCATGCATATCTTCTGAGTAAATTACATCGCAATCTGCTTCTAATGCGGCGGCAACTATAATACTATCAAAAACTTGAAAATCATATTTAACGATTAAATCTTGAGCTAATTTTATCGTGGATANAACAACCGGCTGAACTGTGCATTTTTCCAACCACAAGGAGCATAATTGAATTAATTCTAATTTTGNAATTTTTAAATTTCTTTTTATTACATTGATATACTCNGATACTACCTGTGATGAGACAACAGGGTTTTCCTTGAAAAAACTTCTTGCAATGACTTTTTTTTCTTCACATTCCAGGCTGNGGTTATAAATTAAAATATTACTATCTAATGCGATCTTAGTCATAATTATTTGCTTCTTCTCTATCAAATTTATAATTTGTAAAGGAAAATAGATATTTATCAAAAAAATCGTTTAAATTATTAATATTTTTTTCTTTTTGAAAAGGAAATACCAATATTTCTACCTCTTTTCCATAATATTCGGCAGGAAAGGGAAAAGAAGCTTTTTCTTTGCTTGGAATCATAACTTGTCTTAACATATATTACCTCTTTCTAATAATACATTACTTATTTGTGATTGTATACTTATACAATTGTTTTTATGGAGGAATAAAATGAAGAACTATCTCCCGCTTACAGCCAAATCATATCAAAGAAATTAGAACCGTCGCCGCCTTCGTTATATATTCCCTGTACCGTGACAGAATATTGGGCTGATTTATCATTATATGAAACTTTAACAGCATACCTTCCGGGAAAAACAAATTCAAAATATTGGTTTGATACAGGAATAGGATCGGGTTCGCCGTCAAGCTGGCTGTAATATAAAATCTCTACAGTGATATTTGGGTCTGAAGCTTTTACTTCCTTAACAAGTCCCTCTTCAGCGACAAGTATCTGCATATCATTG
>WQST01000292.1 GCA_009787745.1 Lachnospiraceae bacterium | reverse complement strand
CATCGGCGGGAGTTTTCGGATTGTTTCGATTGACAGTTCGTCTTCCGGAAGCGAAGGTTCCTTATAGCGATTACACATGTTACACTTAGCATTACACCGATATGTCACTATTACTGTTCCGTTTAGCTTTTTGTTTTTTATCTTACCTATCATACACCTCACGCCGATGACCTATTTTCAAAACGAGAATAACTAATTTATCGTCTTGAATTTCAACAATAAGCCGGTATTTTCCTACTTGATATCGCCAATAACCCTGTAAATTACCCTTTAAAGCTTTCCCTAGCATTCTCGGATTTTGCGAGCCTTCCAAATTAGTGCTTATATATTTCGCAATCATTTTTTGTGTAAAAGTATCCAATTTTTGGAATTGTTTATCCGCTGTTTGTGAGAAATAAACAGTATGCACCCTAAATACCAGCCTTTCTCACTACTTCCTGAAAACTTATTGATGACTCTTTACGGTTCACTATTTCTTTAATATCTCTCTCGTCTTCCCAATTTTCCATTTCTTCGCGAATCAAATCCAAAATGATAGCAGATAACGGTTTCCCTTGAAAATTGGCGTACTCCTGCATTAACTTATATTCATCAAGTGCTACTCGAATTCCCATTTGTTTTACCCTATCAGTCATATCGTCTCCTTTGCTCTTCTTTGTATGTACATATGATAACAATTTATTACCGAGCAGTCAATAAACTTTTAGAAGCAACTCCCGGCAATATTCATCAGGCGACATGAATAGCGAACTATGACATGCCGATTGATAAATATTGCGCCTGTCTGTATCATTCCACAAGCGGTATATTTTTTCGGACAAATCCTCGGCATCGCCGCTTTCAAATAAATCCCCGGTAACTCCGGGACGAATCAACTCCGGCGTCCCGCCAATATCCGATGCAATGACAGGAGTTCCTAGGCTTAAGGCTTCCATTACAGTAAACGGGCAATTTTCATAGCATTCAGAAGGAAAAACAACGAACTCCGCATCCCTGATAACGCCTGTCAATTCTTTACCGCGCAAAAAACCCTTATTTTCTATATTATCAAGTTCTTTTAACTCTGCTTCCATTGGTCCGCTACCGGCGAAAACAAAGGGAATCTCAGGTAATCCGTTGATTACATTTAGCAAAGTATCAATTCCTTTTTCGGCGGAGTATCTTCCGAAATATAGCACGTAAGAATTTTCGGTCTCAGATAAATAATTATCATTATGAAACAAATCATCTACGTTGGCATCTTTACTAACCTCAACAAAATTGTGTAAAGCTATCGTTTTTTTTCGTAATATACGATTAGTATCTAACTGCTTTTTGATAAAGTTGCTGGGGCATATTATTATATCAATTAAGCGATATGTTTTTAGCAAGCGGTATAGCAAACCTTCAATGCCGGCAAGTAAGCTTTTTACCGTTGAACCATGAATGCATTTGTATCTCACACAGTTTAAGATACTTCCGTCAATACAACGCGAGCAACGTTCTGCGGATATGTATTGTCTCATCAAATGATTAGGACAGACTAATTGGCTGTCATGCGCAGTATAAACTATTCTCATTCTCTGCTTATGTTTCTTTTCAAAATCCCTTATCTCATAAATTATCGAGGGGGTGAGTTGGAAATTAAAATTATTTATATGAACAACGTCCGGTTTAAAATCCAACAAAACTGCGCGTAATTTTTTTCTCGCTTCGCCTGAATAAATAATCTTGAAAGGATAAGTAAAGCGCGCGGCTCCGGCGGCTTTGAAATCCATGTTAGAGGTATAACTTCCTATGGCGTTCCCGACAATTCTCTGTGGGTGCTCCATGCCAAAATACTGCACTTCATGCCCAAGCGCTGTAAGCGCTTTTCCGAGACCGAAAATATATGTCTCCGACCCGCCATTGGGGTGGAGAAATTTGTTTATAATTAAGATTTTTATTTTGTACCCCCTATATTCCGTTAACGTTCTGTCATTTTATTTATTTTCATATAGCTTTATTGTCTGCGAGGTGACATCCTCCCAGTCGTACTTATTACAAATATAACCACTGCTAAACCGCCGGTACTCATCAACCGTATTCGGATTCGCAATCAGGAACTCGAGTTTCTCTTTCAAATCATCAACATTGCCTTTTCGAAAACTAACTGCGGCATCCCCGATTACTTCCGTATTTTCCGCTATATCACTAACCAGACAGCAATTACCGTAACTCATCGCTTCCAATAAGCTGACAGACATACCTTCAACATCGCTTGGCAATACGAAAAGATAGGCATTGGAAAATAATTCTTCCAAAACTTTATCTTGAGCAAATCCTGTCATAATTATATTTTTATTGCCTATAACTTCTGCGCTTATTTTATTGGCATATTCATTGGCAGGATCATGCCCGCCTGCGATAACTAACTTTTTACCATTTACTTTATCTTGACTTGTCATTTGATTGTAAGCCTCAATCAGATAGTGAAGTCCTTTTTCGGGAACCAACCGCGCGAGGAATAAGATATAATCACCTTTATGCAACCCATATAAAGCGCTAATTATTTCTGCCGGGATAATTTCGGGCTTAACGATGCCATTCGGAATAAAGTTAACATCGCGCTTATAGGTCGATTTAAAATATTCTTTAACATTTTGTGATAAGACAATAATTTCATGGGCTTTTTTGGCGGCAGTTTTTTCTCCGAACTTTAGCATCCATGAAGCAAAGCCACCCCACTTAGCCCGCTGCCAATCAAGGCCATGGATCGTCGCAACCACTCTGATACCGAAAAAGCGCGGAACTCGCAACATAATGCATGGTCCTTCCGCGTGATAATGAATCGCTCCATATCCGCCGAAAAGAGCGCGTGCGGTTGCTAATGCGGCGTAAACGATGGCATTTAATCTATTGCTTCTAAAAGTCC
>WQST01000291.1 GCA_009787745.1 Lachnospiraceae bacterium | reverse complement strand
CGGCTTGGCGCATACCCGCCTTGCCGTTATTGACTTAGAAGGCGGCCGCCAGCCGATGACTAAAAGACTCGGCGAATATGGCTTAACGATTGTTTACACAGGCGAATTATATAATACCGATATATTAAAAAACCTTCTCTCCCTCTATCCCCTCAAGTGGGAAACCAACAGCGATACCGAAGTAGTCCTGAATGGCTATCTGGCAATGGGGATTGATTTTATAAAAAATTTAAACGGCGCTTTCGCTTTCGCCATTTATGATGAAAAAAAAGACACCTTGATTCTGGCCCGCGATCCTCTGGGCGGCAAGCCGTTATTTATTCACAGAACCGCCGAATGCTTTTTATTCGGCTCTGAGCAAAAAGCGTTGTTTGCCTATGGGATAAAGCCGCGGGTTGATCGGGAAAGTTTTTGTGAAGTATTGGGGCTTGGGCCTGCTCGGACACCCGGGCATGGGGTGTTTTGCGGAATTAATGAACTTAAGCCGGGACGTCTATTGATTAAAACGCCTGATTATGAAAAAGAAGTCGTCTATTTTGAGTTAAACGGTGAAGAGCATACCGATTCTTATCAGGAGACGGTCGAAAAAGTATCGTGGCTGGTGCGCGACAGTGTCAAGCGGCAAATGGTCTCCGATGTGCCGATTTGCACTTTTTTATCGGGCGGGCTAGATAGCAGTTTGGTGACGGCACTTTGTCAAGCTGAGATGAAGAAAGAAGGAAAAGTCCTTAATACTTTTTCGTTTAGCTTTGCAGGTAATAATGAAAATTTCGTCCCCAATGACTATCAATCTTCCCTGGATCGCCCTTTTGTCGATATTATGGTTAACGCTTTAGGCAGTAAGCACCGCTATTTGGAATGTAATAATGAAATTCAAGCGGATTATTTGTATAAAGCGGTCGATGCCAGAGATTTGCCTTGTATGGCGGATATTGAATCATCGCTATTATATTTTTGCAGTGTGGCGGCAAAAGAATGCAAAGTAGCATTGACAGGCGAATGCGCGGATGAGATTTTCGGCGGTTATCCGTGGTTTCGTAATGAAAAAATGTGGCAAAACAATACTTTTCCCTGGTCAAGCGACTTAAGTGTCCGCACCGCGTTTTTTAAGGAAGATTTCCTTGGAACACTTGGGCTTACGGAGTATGTACAAAAAGCATATGATGATACGGTAGCGGAGACACCGCGTTTCGAGGGTGATTCGGAAATCGAAGCAAAGCGCCGTGAAATCGCGTGGCTTAATATCCGCTGGTTCATGGAAACACTGCTTAACCGCATGAATCGCGCCAGTGTGTATTCAGGTTTGGAAGCGCGGGTTCCTTATGCCGACAGCCGGATACTAAAGTATGCTTATAATATCCCCTGGGAGATGAAATATCAAAAAGAACTGACGAAAAATCTCTTGATTGAGACAGGAAAAGGGATTCTTCCGCAAGAAGTATTGTTCCGTAAGAAAAGCCCTTATCCGAAAACCTATGATTTAGGATATGAAAAAATAGTCCGCGAACGGCTTAAGGAACGTATAACAGATCCTTCCTCGCCGCTTAGCAAAATTATTGATAATAAAAAACTGGAAGCTTTTATGGCAGGAAACTTCAATTATGGTGCGCCATGGTACGGGCAATTGATGGCAGGCCCGCAAATGCTCGCCTATTTGATTCAAGTAGATTATTGGATGTGTAAGTACCGGTTGTCGGCTTAGGTGGTAATGCTGGTTATGTTAAAGGACAATATCCCGTGTTTTTTGCGGGATATTGTCCTCTTAACTTCGTCCGCCTTTAAAAGAGAACGGATTTCACCTTCATACCTTTATGCGAAGCAGATTAAATGACAGCGGTTTTAAAGTTGCATTTAGTTGGTGCTCTGTAATACTCACGCTATCACCGGTCTGCGGTATCACATCACAACAATCCTTGTCATTGACTTTTTTGACATCAAAACCGCTGATTTCTGAAAACTCCAATACTTTTGACGGAGTAAATCCCTGCAATGCAAGCGAAAAATCTATATTATCGGATACGGAGCGGTTCACCGCAAAAATAATCACTTCATCTTTTTCCGAATTAAAGATCGAAACGGCTTCCAAAAAAGGTACTGCCTTATAATCATCAGCATCATAAGACGCGACGGCGATATTATGACGCAGTACCGTTCCGTGTCCGTGGTTCGCGGCTTGCATAAACGGGTAAAAAATTGTCTGCCGCCAAGCTTTTCCGCCTTTTTCCGTCATAATCGGCGCAATAACATTAACAAGCTGGGCAATACAGGCGATTTTAACACGGTCACAGTTTTTCAGTAAGGTAATCAACAGGCAACCAAGCAAAAGAGTGTCTTCAAAATTATAAACATCCTCAAGAATCGGCGGCGACTGCTGCCATGGCTCATTTTTACTGTCCTTTTCATTCGAATGATACCAGATATTCCATTCATCAAATGAAAGATTAATAACTTTATCACTTTTCTTTTTTGCTTTTACATAATCGCAAATGGCGGCGACGCTCTTAATAAAGCGATCCATGCCCTCGGACATTGCCAAATAGTTCTTTAGATTATCTTTCTGATTCCCGTAATAGCTATGGAGGGAAAGATAATCTACATAATCATAAGTATGTTCCAAAACCGTCGCTTCCCATGAAGCAAATGTCGGCATACTGGGCCCTGAACTGCCGCATACCACCAACTCAATCTCAGGATCAACCCATTTCATGACTTTCGCGGTTTCCGCTGCCAACCGCCCGTACTCCTCGGCTGTTTTGCTGCCGATTTGCCACGGACCGTCCATTTCATTTCCTAAGCACCATGTCTTTATCTTAAAAGGAGCCTCCGCTCCGTTACGGCGGCGCATATCGCTATAGTATGTACCGCCCGGATGGTTGGCGTATTCAACCAAATTCCTCGCGGCGTCTACCCCGCCG
>WQST01000290.1 GCA_009787745.1 Lachnospiraceae bacterium | reverse complement strand
GATGATTCGGAACATTTAGGAAAATTATTTGCCTTGGAAGCAGGCGGATATTTTTACAGCCGCTTACAAAACCCGACTAACGACTTAGTCGCCGCCAAAATTTGCGAACTTGAAGGCGGAGTAGCGGCAATGCTGACATCATCAGGGCAAGCGGCGATTCATTACGCAATCCTTAATATTTGTGAAGCAGGCGACCATGTAGTTTTGTCGAACAAGGTTTATGGCGGAACATTTAACCTGATTGCGGTGACAATGAAAAAAATGGGCGTCGAAAGTACGGTCATTGATCCCGATGCTTCGGATGATGAAATAAATAAAGCTTTCCGCGCTAATACGAAATGTATGGTCGCCGAATCGGTCGCCAATCCCGCGCTGGTCGTTTTAGATATAGAAAAAATCGCCCGAATAGCCCATAATAATCAAGTACCGCTGATTATCGACAATACCTTAGCGACGCCGATTAATTGTAACCCCTTTAAATGGGGTGCCGATATCATCGTCCATTCAACGACTAAATATATGGATGGCCACGCGATGAGTATCGGCGGTGTAATTATTGATTCAGGAAATTTTGATTTCGCCGAATATCCTGATAAATTCCCGGGTTTATGCACACCTGACGCAACATATCAGGGTGTTATTTATACAGAACGATTCGGCAAGGGGGCTTATATAACTAAGGCGACGGTTCAGCTTATGCGTGACCTTGGTTCTTGCCAGGCGCCGCAAAATGCCTTTTATGTGAATATCGGCTTAGAAACGTTAGCGCTTAGGATGGAGCGGCATTGTGCAAATGCACAGGCAGTCGCCGAGTTTTTAGCAAAACACGATAGTGTCGAGTGGGTAAAGTACCCGGGATTACCGAGCGACCAATATTATGGGTTGGCGGGGAAATATATGCCGAAAGGGACTTGCGGTGTAATCGCTTTTGGCGTAAAGGGCGGACGCCGGGCGGCGGAAGAAATGATGTTACGGCTAAAGATGATTGCGGTTCTCACCCATGTCGCCGATGCCAGGACTTGCGCACTTCATCCGGCAAGCCATACGCACCGCCAATTAACGGATGAACAGCTAAAAGAAGCAGGGGTTAAACCTGAGATGATCAGGCTTTCAGTCGGAATCGAACATATTGAGGATATACTGGCAGATTTAAAGCAAGCCCTTTAATAATATGAATTGGAATAACGCAAACAATCATGAAAAAATCAAATTAAACCGGCCGGATTATATATGGTGGTTTGCTTTTGCTGTGTTGACATTAATTTTTACATTCAGGGTTGCGGAGCGGTTTTTCAGTTCATTGGATGCGACAGCTTTTATCACTTTGTTTATGTGTGGTGTCGGCGGATTTTTGCTTTATTATATCGCCCGGTTCGTAGGTTCTAAACCAAGTCCGCACATTCGTTTTTTGTGGGTAATGATTGTTACATTTATTATAATTCGTTTTAACTTTCCTGCCGAGGTATTAAATAACAATAAATTATTTATCGGTTCAGCCATGCTGGTCGCTGATGCCGATAAAGTCTTTTTTGACGGAGCGGCGGGGTTATATGTTGATGTCCTTTCATTCCTGTTTGCCTTTCTGGGAAATAAAGAAGTTGTCGTTTTCTATCTACAGTTTATCTTACAAACAATATCAATTATAATGTTATATTTTACGCTCCGCTTATTAAGCGGGGCGATTGTTGCTTATACCACGACTTTGATTCTGGCGATATCGCTTGGCTTTAGTGAAGCGGCGGTGCGTTATCAACCCGAAGCAGTGTATTTATTTCTGTGGAGTGCGGTTTTATTAATAACCGTCGGATGTTTTAAAGGATTCCTAAAAGATATGTCAGTCAGTAATAGTGCCAAGCGTTCGATGATTATAATTGTTGGATTTTTTGCGGGGATTACGTTGTTTTATGATTTGCTTGGCATATTGTTAATCGGGACAGGATTTTATTTGATTTATCTTAATTATCATCGCGTGAAGCAATATATGTTTGAGAATATATATTATATTATCGGTAACTGTATTGGTATATTTGTTATGTTGTTTCGGGAAGCTGTGCTTCGGAGCAATATAGTAAGCGAAAATATCAGCGGTTGGTTTGACCGGTATCAGATTGAAATTTCATATAAAATAATGATTCCGAAAGAAAAGTTACCGATATTGATTTTAGTGACGGTATTTTGCTTAATACTAATAATCACATTTTTGCGCAGCGGCAGTAAAAGTCAGGTGATATTTTCGTTTTATATTTTAATGTTGAGCGTGGTACTGCCGGTGTTGAGTTTAAATACACTGGGGCTTGATATGTGGTTAATCTTTGCCTGGGCGGCGTTAGCGGGGCATGGGCTTAAAAGCTTATTTGATTTAGGTATTATAAAAAATGAGGAGCTGAGAGAAGCGATGATAAGTAAAGAGGAAGAATTAAAAGATATGAAGGAGCATATCGAGTTGGTAAGTAAGCGGTCTGAGAGCAAGGCTGTTCATTGCGAAACAGCGGAAGATGTAAGTTTAGAAGAAGAAAGTGCAGATGATGCAGAAGAGATGGCAGAAGAGAAAATTGAAGAAAATGAAGAGATAGCAGAAGATAAAGCAGAAGATAAAGAAGAAAATATACAAGAAGATAATATTAAAGAAAAACCGGAAGAAAACACGGCGGAGGAAAAAACAGTCCCGGAAGAAATTATTGAAGAAAAAAACGAAGTAATAAAAGACGCAAACGATAATGTCAAACCCGACATTCCCAAAGAAGAAAATCCATATTTCGCGAAAGCACCTAAACAGGAAACAGAATCACGCTACGATACATCCACGGGAACGAAGTACTTAGAAAACCCCCTGCCCCTTCCGCCCAAACCCGTTCGCCGTATTATGGAATACCCCTTCAAAGTCACAGAAGAAATGATGCACTACGATGTCGATGTAGCAGAACATGACGATTATGATTTAAAATAATCGTCATGTTCATAATTAATGAACCCTGTTAACGTACATGATACGCCGGCTT
>WQST01000289.1 GCA_009787745.1 Lachnospiraceae bacterium | reverse complement strand
CAAGGTAATTTTTTTACGGCAGGTCAAAAATTTCGCCTTCCTGAGAGGCGCAAAGTATATATAACTGTATTAGATGAGCCTGCGCTTGTCGAGCCAATAAATAAAGCGACACACAATCCTCGTATTTTGCTGGAATCAGACCCAAGCAAGTCCGCTTTGGGTTTATGGGCAGGCGAAACAACAGTACCGGACGATTTTAACGAACCGCTGGAAGATTTAAAGGAGTATATGTACTGATGGACTACCTTGTTGATACTCATGCCATGTTATGGATGATGTTTGAACCACAAAAATTATCGCAAAAAGCACAAGAGATACTAGCAGATAAGCGTTTACACAAGTATATTTGCGTTGCTTCTTTGTAGGAAATTGCAACTACCAAAGGGAATTTCCGAAACCTTCCTAAAGACCGTTGCACTTGGGGTCGGTCAAATTGGATTAGACCACAGGCATATCGAAACATATTCTACTCTTCCGTTGTTACATCGTGACCCATTCGATGGAATCATTGTAGCGACAGCAATAGTCGAAAATATGACAATCATAACCACCGACGAAAACATCCAAAAATATGATGTTCCTTGGATATGGTGAGTAATAGTCACTAAGATTTTTAGCCTCCGTTATTAAACTCTTGCGAGTATCCTATGTAAACGACATGATACGCTATCACAATCTTAGGCAAGGATGTAACATTTAAAAGCCGCATACGCGGCTTTCGTGTTATAATCCATAAAAAAAGAGGGTGTTAATTTTGAGCTATCCGGAGATTTTACAACTATGGGAGAGTAATGAAGGCGGCAACATATTTTCACATGCGCTTCGAAACTATTCACCCGTTTGCGGATGGAAATGGTCGGGTAGAGCGTACCATGATGAATTATTTTTTGATGATACACAACCACCCTCCGCTCATTGTCTATGACGAGGACAGGGAAGAGTATTACGCGGCGTTGGAGCATTACAACAACGATGAAGATATCGAGCTATTGTATAGCTTTTTCATGCGCCAACGTGTAACCGATTCTTCTTTTTCAAACATTGGAGCAATAATAATTTCAATAATTCCGCCTATTATGTTTTGAAAAGATGGGGTTAGCATGATTCCAAAAGAAAGTAAATTAACGGAAATATTAAACGGTTATTCCTTTGAATCAGATGAATTGGGAGAATCATCCGCCAAGGTATATCGTTGCGATAAAAATGGTAAAACCTTTTACTTAAAAATCGCATCAGCAGATGATGTGTTTAGGCGAGAACATGAAATATTGACTTGGCTTGATGGTAAACTACCTGTGCCTAAAATAAAATACCGGCATGAACAAGACGGACTTGCTTATCTTTTAATGACGGAAGCCCCCGGAAAATTGGCTCTTGACTATCCAAAAGATGAATTGCGTAAGCCTTATAAAAACACGATTAAAGCAATGGCAGAAGGTCTGATTATGCTCCAATCCATTGACATAAAAAATTGCCCATTTCATTATTCTTTGGATACGAAGTTAGCAAACATGCTTCACAATATAGAAAATAATTTAGTTGACATGGATGAGTGGTATGAGCGAACCGGCTTTGAAACACCAATGGATTTGTATAGTTGGCTGATTTTCAACAAGCCGTCAGAAGAAATTTGCTTTGCGCACGATGACTACACACCCGAAAATATTTTTACGGATGATAATAAGCTGGCTTGTATAATTGATGTTGGAGATTGTGGATTGGCTGATAAATGGAAAGATATTGCTTTATGTGTCCGTTCGATAAAAATACACCTTGGAGATATGAAGCAAGAAGATATAAATAAACACGTTGCGTTATTGTTCGATTATTTGGGAATTGAACCCGATTGGATAAAAATTAAATACTATACGCTTCTTGATGAATTGTGCTAAAGTCACGCACAATTTTCCCTTATATCAAGCCCGCTTATATAAATACCATTTAGAAACAGACACCGCATTTTCAAACCAAGTATTATTCATATTTTTAGCAACCTTTTTGAAAATCAATAAATCGCTACCCCCTGCGCCCGTAAAAATCATGCCAAAGAGTAATAAATTAAAGCTGCCTGTAAATAATGAAGCTATCGAAGGGATAATCCCAAGTATAATTGTTGGCATAAGTAGACCTATTGCAAATTGATTTGTCCGTAAAATTTCCTTGCACTCACAGTAGGCATAGCCCTTTTTAGGCACTACGCCGATTTTTACTGATTTGAATTTATTTTTACAAAATATCGCGTAAAAAACACCGTGTATTACTTCATGGGCGATAAATCCAATAATTAAAACGATAACAGTAACCCCGATACCTATTGCCCGTGTTTGAATGTCTGCGTCTGTATTAAAAACCGCTTCTAAGTTTTCATACCATAAAAAATAGTATGGTATGCCAAATATTAAGCCTGTAATCGTTAAAACAAAAAAACCGAATAGGTTTTCCCGCCCTAAAATAATTTCTTCTCTTACATATTTATCAGCCGAAAAATCGTTGCTATTCATAAAAATCGCTCCTTTACAAATTGGTACCGCTCGTTGCAAAATAAGTTTAATCAAAAAAACTTCCCCTGCGATAATATGTAATAATTATAAGGATTTTTGTAAAAAGACTTCACAAGTCCATCAATATTGTTGTTGGGTGGTAACAATGGTAAACTATAGCGAATTAATTCGAAATCCGTAACGACGAAACGCAGAAAATGCAGGGAGGGTAAGACTTGACTATGGTAGTAGTAGCCATATGTGATGATGAAATAGATTTGGGTGCGGAGTTAGAGCGCACTCTAATTGAGATATTCACAAAGCTAAACGTCAAGTATGAAATAGAGGTTTTCCTAACGGGGGAGGAATTATGCCGCCGCATGGAATCCGGGTCACGGTATGATTTGATTTTTCTTGATATCGAATTTGCTAAAAGCGAAATCAATGGCGTAGAGGTCGGGCGGCTTATCCGCGAAGCCCAACAAAATCATATCGTTTCAATCGTCTATATTTCATGGG
>WQST01000288.1 GCA_009787745.1 Lachnospiraceae bacterium | reverse complement strand
ATTTATGAGCAGAAACGAAAATAGGAGCAAGAGAAAAATGTTGATTCCGATTCTTTTGGTAATTAGTCTAGTGTTGGCAATAGCAGGATGGGGCTTTGCCATAACATTGCATATGACGAGTACACCGCGGTTAAATCCCGGTGCCTTGGAAAATCTCAGAAACAACCCCTTGTGGACAACCTCGGATTCAGGGGTATTGCAAGCTATTGAGCGGCGCAACTCAGCATCGCGCGGAAGCTTTACAGGAAACGATATAAGCGAAGATGCCCTACAACTTTTAGGATGGGCGGCAACAGGAAAAAACCGTGACGGCACAGGATTTGTTATCCCTTTGGCAATGGGAGCAGAACCATATGTGTCGCTATATCTTGCACAGCAAAGTGGTGTTCGGAGATTTAATTGGGAAAACAATGGTTTTGAAAATGTGTCTAACGATGATATCCGTGGCAGAATAAATTCAGGACAAAATGCGTCTGCGATTTGGATTTATGTTATAGACATAGATAAAATACCGAGCGGAAGCATAGAATGGGGGTGGCACGCTATAGGGGCTATGAGCGAACACCAATATCTATTAGCAGACGAGCTTGACATACAAATGCGTTTCATGGCTTCGATTAGCGCAGATGAAGTGGTGGCATTATTAGGTCTGGATGCAAATAAACAAATACCGGCGGGAGTTATGGCTATGGCGCAAAAGTAATGCGGGAAATTGAGCAGATTTTGCAAACTACCATCAAAATTGTGCATAATTTAGCGGGTCAAGTTGACCCGAAGTGACCCCGACACGTTGACTGCGTTTATTGCTGAAAATGAACAGCTACTTCATAAAAACAAGTTTGTTGCCATTTAATATGATTGTCCATAAAGGTATAAAACATAAAAACAATCCCTTTATGGACAATGGTTAAGCGATTGAATGGTAATCCCTTAATGGACAATCTTCAATGGAAAGCGATGAGGTAACTTTCTGAAAAACCCTTGACAAAACGCATCCTTAGTGCTGTTTCAGCTTTAATCTGATTATAAAATCCTTTTGAACCTATCCCGCCAGCGACAAAACCGTAATCGTCAAACAATTCAAATCATTAAATAAATCATACCGCTTCCCGTCGGGCGTAACAAGTTCAGGGCGGAGAACATTTTCTTTATTATTCTTAACGACATACGCCACTTCGCCATTACTGAGTTTAACTAGTGAGCCGACAGGGTAAAGCACGATTGAGCGGAGGAAGACGCGCAGAATATGAATATCGAAATCCTGCGACATCGCCATCATCATTTCAATCGCATGACTCGGCGAATGCGCTTCTTTATAAGGCCTGGCCGTGACTAAAGCATCATAAACATCCGCGACGGTCAGAATCCGCGCATACAAGCTTATCTTTTCCCCTTCCAGCTGTTGCGGGTAGCCGCCGCCGTTCCACTTCTCATGATGTTGCAAAACGCCCAATTTTACCCGATCGGGGATTGATTTGATATCCATGATATTTTGGTAGCTGTAAACGGGATGCGTCTTCATCATCTTGAACTCGATATCCGTAAGCTTCCGCGGGGCATTCAAAATTTCAAGCGGGATACGCGTTTTGCCCAAATCATGAAGTAATCCTGCAAGCGATAATTCCCGTAACTGCGGCGCCGATAATTTTAGCATTTTGCCGATCATAATCGACATTGCCGCGACATCAAGGCTGTGTTTAAAAGTATATTCATCACTGCATTTAAGTTCATCAAGAGAAATCCCGACATTTTCATCCCCGGCGATTATATCAACTAAGGTCTCGGACAAATCATCAACTTTATCAATCCCTTCCGAAATATCAGGATGGCTATAAAGGAAACCGATGGCATCCAGTGCGGATTTCTTAACTTCTTCGGTTAAGACGACGATTTTTTCTTCATCGGGAGCGATTTTTCGGAAAACGGCAGGTGCGGGCGGATCATTTTCAAGCTCAGGTTTTTTCCAAATATAGATATTGCGTTCGTTGCGTTTCAAAATATTGCGGATTTCATCGGTGATAACATGACTTTCTTCCAGCAAAAGGCGGCCATCGCTGTCATAGATGGCATCTTTGATGAATCCTTGCTTTAGAATATCCTTTGGATCAACCTTGTACATTTGCTAACCTTTTGTTTTCGTAAAATTGCCGCTTGGCATAAGCCTGATTTCACTAAGGCGACGCATAAGCTATTGTCTCATGAAATCAGGATAAATGCAAATATATAAAATAGTGAAATCCGCAGGGCGGCTAAGACGATCGTTACTGTTAACGGCAAGACGCAAACAGTAACAGAACGCCTATATTATCATTGCGGCCTACAACTCCACAGCTTCATACCGAACCCGTATTTCCGGCATCTTCGTAACCGTCGTATAACAATTAATCAACCAATCATCCCCATCACGCGGATTATTTTCCCCCGTTTCGGGCGGAGCAAAGATTCTTAATTTAAGATTACACCCGCTATTTAATCTATTATTATAAAAAGCAGGCATCAAATCAATCGTCTTCGCCTGCGGCGATTTATAAAACCATCGCCCGTTAATCTCCATAATTAAATTCAAATCCTCAGAAAAAGTAACCTCACAAAAAACCGGGTCACGCTCGAACGGAATCGTAACGGCAATCCCCTCGGCATCATCCGCACTGCCCCATCTTAGCTTAATCGGCAACTTGGCATCACCTTTTTCTTCTATCCCGGGATAAAAATAATCATCAAAAATAATTTCTTTGTACGTCTTTAAGATAGGCTGTGCGATACCGACATCAGGATTGGAAGGGTCTTCGATTTCAAGCCCCAACCGCCCCCTGTCACGGAACTGATAAAAAGTAAACCCCGAAAACCATTCCGCAGGCTCATTTTTTATCAAGCTAAGGAACCATGCTACCATTTCCGCCTGCTCATAAGCCCCCGTCACATCACCGTCCGCATTAAGCTCGCTCATCAACATCGGCTTTGCGACCCCGCCGTTAATTTCTTTAAAGCGCTCAAAACTCTTTTTCG
>WQST01000287.1 GCA_009787745.1 Lachnospiraceae bacterium | reverse complement strand
CGAAATGATGTTTTAGCTCCTTCGCCGCTTTCGAGGGTATTAGCCCGCCCTCCGTTTTTTCCCATAAGATATCAAGGGCGAAATGTTCCATATCGCTGAAATCGATAATGTTTTTCTCGCGTTTTGCTTGGTCGAAGCGTTTCTTATAATCACAGGTCAAATCAATTAATGTAGCAATTGGGGGGCTTATTTCGGACATGCGCGCGAATATTGTTTCAAGCGGTTGTCTGAAAAATTCGGCGGTGTCTTTAACAGCATCTTTTACCATATTGCGGAGCGCTTTTGCTTGCTCACGTTTATCGGCGGATACGGAATCGTCTTTTTTTACGGGCAGGCGGGCAAAGCTTAATTTTGCAAAGCCTGCTTGATAATTTTGAAAAATGTTTTCGGCGCTGTCTATTAAATTAAATAACATCTGTAATTCTTTTTCCAATAGCTCCGCGTACATATACGGGCCGTCAGGCTCTTCGCATATTTTTATGGCATTGTCGAGTTCACAGGCACATCCGCGCAAGATATTGTCTGTATAGGTGAGGAGATATTTAAGCCAGCCGCTTTCCGAAAGTTCATGCGGTGTTAAGACGGCATAATCGTCTTTCCGTGCTTTCAGCCAATCGTCAGACCACGGAAAGCTGATTGCCATATCGTAGAGTTTTTCAATGTACTCTTCGATCACCGTATCACTTAACCCGATCGTAAAATAATCGGCACAAGCGAGGAATTCGGGGGTTTTTAGTTCGTACCATTCTTCTAATAACTCGGTCATTACGTCTTTTTTGAGCAGTTTTAGTTCACCTTCATCGGCGACGCGGAAACCGGGGTCAAGCCCGATTGCATGGAAATGGTTTCGCAGGATGAAAAGGCAAAAGCTATCGATGGTGGTGATTTGGGCATTATGTAAAAGGGTCATTTGTCTTTGCAGGTGCGCATTTTCGGGGTTGTGTTCGAGGTTTTGGCTGATTGCCCGGCCGATACGCTCGCGCATTTCTCCGGCGGCTAAGTTGGTAAAAGTGAGAACCAGTAAGCGGTCGATGTCGATACATGTTTCCGTATCACTGACCATCTTGATGATGCGCTCGACTAATACAGCGGTTTTGCCTGAACCTGCCGCCGCAGAGACAAGGAGGTTTTTACCGCGGATGTCGATTATGGATTGTTGGTCTTTTGTGAAATTGATGGGCATTTATGATTCCTTGTTTTGTTGTGTATTGTTTCGCATTAACTCCAAAGCTTCATCACGGCCGAGGGGGTCAAGCTTCTTCGTTCGGTAGCCCGGAAGTCTTATATCAAAGCCGCATACCTGCTTGAAGTCGCAATATGTACAGGCGTTTCCGTCTTTATTTTCATAGGGGGCCATGTCAATATCACCTGATTTTATTTGTTTCCCCATTGCGGTGATTTTTTGGTTTACATAATCTGTTAGAACCGCAAAATCTTCTTGCTTTAACACCCCCGAATTAGAGGTAAAACTTCCGTCTTTTTTCCGTGATACTGGAATCACCCATGATTTGTCGGTAAAATCGCGGTCAATTCGCTTGATTACCTCTTCATTTTCGTTGACGATTCCCGTCATTTTTAGTTCCGATAATAGTTTTGCTTCTATTTCTTCCCGACTAAGTTCTGCATCATCTGTGATCATCGGATCCGCGACATGATAATATAGAACCGCCGCGGGAATTACCTCTTTACCCTCATGCGCTTTTTCCGTCATTTCCAAAGCAACATTCAGATAAACAACCAGCTGTAATTGAAGCCCATAATAAAGCCCGGCTAAATCGAATTGCTTATGCCCTGATTTATAGTCGATGACTTTGACCAAAACCTGATTCCGCTCTTCACAAGTGTCAATTCGGTCAATCCGACCCCTTAAGGTCATTTTTTCTTCCGCTGAAAGTGCCATGTTAACTGTTTCAAGCCCCTCCGCCTGAGAAAACGCTACTTCGTAGCGCTCAGGGAGAAAATCACCCTGTTTTAGCTGTTTGTTTAAAGTCCTGACCGTCCGTAACATAATCCGATAGATGCGCTCAATCATCTGTTCATCTCTGGCACTGCCGAAAAGAACTGCCGAACCATACTCCGCAACATAGCATTCAACCGCTTCCCTCAGCAAGCGCTCGCCGATTTCATCGGAAAAATTATTTAAACTTAAATTTAATCCGGCAAGTTTCGCGGCGAAGATTTCCAGGACGCCATGATAGACATTGCCTAAATCCACTGCTTCAAAGCTGAATTTTGCCCTTTCGCTGAGTGCCAGCCCAAACTTAAGAAAATGCGCGTAGGCACATCCCGCGAATTTTTCCAAACGGCTGACGCTGTTGTTTAATAGGGCGCCGTAAAGTAAATCTGCGGCTTTCTTGGATAACGGGCGGTGCTGATAGCTTAGGAAGGCTTGATTTATTAGGTTATTTAAGGTTTTGGGGTAATCTTCGCTTGCTTTTAAGACATTGGCGATGATAGCTAAAATGTCAAGTTCGGTGATGCCGTTTTCATAACATGCGTTATTGTTTTCGTTACTTTTAAGCACATACCTCCGCAAATATAATATAAACGCATCCAAACTATCGGCATAGCTAAACATCTGCGCGAAAGTCATTTTATCATCATATTTTTCAATCCTTAAACGCGGAAAAAGTTTTAGAACCGCTTCGATTAAATAAGATGCCCGTAAGCTTTTCCCTTCGCTGTTTATGCGGGCATACGATAAATATAAAAGTTCTGACGGCTTTGTCATAATCACGTATAAGTACAATCTTTGGATGTACATCTTCTGCCGCGGTGTCGGCGAAAGTTCCCATGCTGATTGCTTTAGAAACTCACGGTCTAAATCCGAAATAAGCCCGCCCCGACTGCTCCCGACAGGAATATTGCCATCATTTATGCCCAAGAAAAAGAGTACCCGCACCCTGCTTAATCTCGTTCGCTCAATATCGCCGATCACTACCCGATCGATATTTTGCGGAATTGTCCCAATCTTTAACTCCAAAAGCCCCGCGTCAAAAATATCGGCAAATTCCGTAAGTGACA
>WQST01000286.1 GCA_009787745.1 Lachnospiraceae bacterium | reverse complement strand
TCCGCTTCAAGTACAGTTAGGCCTGATGCTAAAGTGCCAACAGCAAACGGATCTACCATGAAAAGCGGATATGGTGTAAATAATACTGTCACGTCAACATTTTCATCAAATGCACCTAATAGCCACGTAACAGGGGCGCAAAACGCGGTCAGTTTCTTCCCTGAGTTTGGCTATAATGTCTTTTGGCGGCTGTTAGACCGTATATCGGTAGGCTCATCTTCACGGCTTGAATTTAAGCATAATCATTATAGCGGTTACAATCAACGGGTACATTTTTCACCGATTTGGTATCCGAACGGTACTTATAATGTCTATACATGGCTCATAGATTCATGGACTCCGGACGGTATGTTATCAATGAACCTAAACTCAAGTGTTAATATTCAAGGCTCACTATTTGATGATTATCATGTAAAACCTAATAAATAAACGAACGGAGGTTGAAAATTGCTTTTACCAATTATAATGATTATTTTATGTCTTGTGGGCGGCGGTGCGGCCTACTTTTTTATTACAAACAATGAAAAGAACAAATATAAGGATAAAACCACACCAGAAACGGAAGCCGCCAATAACTTTATCAATGTAAAGGATATCAACGGTAATTTCCTCTATACTCGCGATGGATTGGCGCTCAGCTATCTTAAAATAACGCCTATCAGCATTGATTTATATTCTAAAACTGAGAAACGCAATATCGTCAGGACTCTAACCGCTGAAATGTCGGGTACGCAGTTTCCGTTTAAGTTTATCGCTGTATCAAGACCTATTGATATATCGCCATTACTTAACGAACTTCATGGCCTGCTTATGACTACGGACTTAAAACAGAAAGAGCTTCTTAAAGCGGAAATGATTGAAATGTCAAATTATGCGATGGGCGGTGATATTGTTGAGCGGCAGTTTTATATCGTCATTTGGGATAAAGCACATGAGGGCATTGAACGGGAGCTTCTAAACCGGGCAAGGCTTTTAGCGGAGATTTTCAACGGTTCAAAGATTCCGTGTGAGATTCTTGGGCAACAGGATATCGTTAAACTCTGTAACCTTGTGAATAATCCGAGCTACACGCATATCGAGGATAATAATTTCGAGGCGGCGATTCCGCTAATAGACGGAGGAATAGAGTTATGAACATTTCAAAAAAGAAAATAAGTGAAGAAATACCGGTTAATCAGGCACTTCTTAATGTCATTACCCCGATGGGGCTTGAAATCAAGCGAAATAGCCTTGTTATCGGTGAAAACACCGGCCGGGTCTATGGTGTCGTAAAATACCCACAAAAAGTTGATATGGGGTGGCTTTCAAAAATCACCAACATACCGAGTACCATAGTGTCGGTTGGCTTTAAGCCGGTTGATAATAGCGCACTCATTACCGCTATTTCTAAAAGCATTGTTCAAAACCGTGTCGCAGCTGACAGTGCGAAAGACCCACTTATGAAGCAACGTGCCGAAAAAGCTGCCGAGGACGGTGAGAAGATTATGCTTCAAATCGACCAAAACGGTGAAACGGTCGGGTTGATGACAATATCCATCATGCCAGTTGCTCGTGATGATAAAACTTTCACAAAAGTTACGCGCCGGGTGGATAGTGTCCTTTCAGTTATGAAATGCAAGGGTAGGGCACTTTCATGTTTGCAAAAAGAGGGTTTACAGAATATCTCTCCTACTTTCCCGACAGTTGAGAAGATTGAAAACATCATCCAAAGGATTGTGCCGATGAGTACTTTTGTCGGCGGTTTTCCGTTCGCAAGCGGTGGTTTTAATGACGGGACGGGTTATTACTTTGCCAAAGATTCAAGTGGCGGGTTGATTATTGTGGACACTTGGAAACGCAGTGATGACCGGACTAATTCAAACATGGTTATCATGGGGGTAGCCGGGGTCGGTAAATCAACAGCGGTTAAGCATATCGCTTTAGCGGAATACATGAAAGGGACAAAGCTGATTTTCATTGATGCGGAATCCGAATATAAAGACCTCTGCCTTAACTTAGGCGGCGATTGGATAAATGCCGGGGGTGACAAACGGGGGTTACTTAACCCCTTACAAATCCGACCGGCTCCACGCGATACGGATGAGGATAACGGTAAAACAGATGAAGCTGATAACAGTGCGCCACTTTATGTTGATGAGGGTTACGGTATGAGCGACATGGCACTTCATGTCAAAAATCTGGAGATTTTCTTCAAACTCTATATCCCGTCACTGTCAGACATGAAGCGGGCAATATTAAAGCAAGCAATCATTGAGCTTTACAACATCTTTAATATTGATTGGGATACGGACATTAAAAAGCTTAAAAACACCGATTTTCCCACCTTTTCTGACCTCCATACCCTGCTTGAGAAAAAAGCAATAGCCCAAAAAGATGATGAACATAAGGAACTGGCTCTTTTGTTCCACGATCTTGCTCTTGGTAGCGACCAGTTTTTATGGAATGGGCATAGTACTGTTGAAACATCTACGCGCTGTATTTGCCTTGATACCCATTCCCTACAAAACACCGGTGATAACATCAAGCGAGCGCAGTATTTCACCTTGCTTTCATGGTGCTGGGAACAGATGAGTAAAAATCGGACTGAGCGGGTTTTACTTATAGCGGATGAAGCGTACCTGATGATAGATGAAAATGTACCGCAAAGTTTGGTATTTTTACGGAATGTAGAAAAACGTGCAAGAAAATATGAAGCAGGACTTATCATTATCTCCCATTCTGTGGTTGATTTCTTATCCGGCAATATCAAGCAATACGGGCAGGCTCTCCTTGATATCCCATGTTATAAAATCCTCATGGGGACTGATGGGCGTAACCTCATTGAAACTAAAGAGCTTTATAACTTAACCGAAGCCGAGGAAGATTTGCTTTTATCCAAAAAACGCGGTCATGCTCTGTTTGTAATTGGCTCGAAGCGGCTCCATGTCAATTTCGAGATACCGGAATATAAGTTTGATTATTTCGGAAAAGCCGGGGGGAGGTGATTTTATGGCTGCACCGGCGGCTACAGCAGTAGTAAAGAAACTACTGGCTAAGTTTGCGGTT
>WQST01000285.1 GCA_009787745.1 Lachnospiraceae bacterium | reverse complement strand
TAATCGTATGGCTTCCCGCTTCAAGATAAAACAGATAAGGATTACCGTCACTGTCGCTGAAAACATCTTCGCGGTAATTTTGCTTATAATGGAAAGCATATTCCGACATTTCGGCAAAGGGGATTTCACCGTTGATATAAACACGCCGCGAAACATGAACGCCGCGCACGAAGTTCTGGCAATTGAACATCGAAATATGATAATAACCCGATTCGGGAACCGAGAACTCCCACTCGACCCATTGCCCTGCATGGCTCCAGGAAATACCGCCGATGGAATTGTTAAGAAGCTCTCTGGCGCTGACGGGGCTAATCGCGGGGGATATCTGATCTTGCTGCGGATAAAGCATCTGCGATGAAGTTTTCGTCGCATACTCCGCTTCAATTAATATATGATGCCCGCCTGTTTGCTTTGCACCCTCAAGGTCCCACTGCGCTTTTACTTCGTCATACCCTCTGAGTATCCCTTGGTTGCTAAGGGTAAGCTTGTTAATCAGCATCGGCTCTTTACGGGAAAGCATCGAAATCGTATTATATCCCGCATCAAAATAAATATGCAAAGGTTTGGTAATATACCCGTTACTGTCATATACGAAACGATCCTGCCATTCAGGTATCTCAATAACATTCGGTTTAATATGATTTCCCTGATTATCATATGCCCAAATTTTCTTGTTAACGCCCTGATCATTAAGCGCGGTATCAACCGCAACATTCTTCCAGACACGGGTAAAATTAGCTTGATTTAGCTCTTTGAAAGGTAAAGCGCCATTGATGAAAAAACTGCGCTCGATATCGGAATTTTTGCCCGCAACGGAATAATAGGTGACGGTCAGATTATAAAAACCGCTTTCGGGAATATCTACGCCGAACTCGATCAGGGAATCTTCACTCGTCAAAACACTCGCCCCCGAAGCACCTTCGAAATCAGCAAAAACATCAGGCGTAACCGCGCTGCCGTTTTCTTCATAGCGGGTAAAGCCTCCCGCAGGAATAACGACTTCTATGTCCGGATAGGAAGCCCCCTGATGCATTTCGAGATATGTTTTATATGAAGGAATAGAACTATCGATATTGTATGTACTGACAATTTCGGAAAAATCGCTCATTGCCATGGATGTCACGGCCGAAGCTTTAATTACGCTTCCATTAAGCGCCGTAACAAAGGTTATAACGCTCATTATACTGCACAGTAAACGTTTAAGGAACTTTGTATACTTCATCACTTTTCTCCTAAAAACTTTTTAGTAAACAGAAAATCGGGTACATGGTATAAAGATGAGAGTTATCATTAATATTAAAGAAAGCTTTGAGAGTTTTGCTATTCTTCATAAATAATTAATGTCCGATTTTGAAATGACACACTTTTGCCTTCAAAACTAATGATAAGGCATTTTTAGTTTTTTTGCAATAACTTTTAAGTTTTTTTCCAAAATATTTATGCAACTTTTCAACATACAGTCTTTAAGACAGTAAAAAATGTGGCAACATTTGCCTTTTTTGCTTAGGTTTTAGAATATTTGCACAATGAATTTCTCATTATTATTCGACAATAATTGCACTATTTTCATTAAAGTGTTATAATCAAAGGAATCAGAAAATTGGGGGTATGCTCGGAATGGACAAAAAATTCGACCATGAACAAAATCAACTCGCCCGGCAGAACGAACTTTTATGTAAAGCCCGCGAACAAGCTGAACAGGCTCGTTTAGAAGCTGCCGAAGCTAATAAATATATGATGTTGATGCTTGATGCAACGCCTCTATGTTGTGAGTTATGGGATGCTAATTTTAATATAATCGACTGTAACAGCGCTACCGTTAATTTCTTTAACTTAAACAGTAAAAAAGAATATATGAAACGATTTTGCGAGTTTTTGCCCGAATACCAACCAAACGGCGAAAGAAGCGAAGAAAAGATTGCTAATTGTATTCAAAAGGCACTAAATGAAGGGTCATACTCATGCGAATGGACGCATATGCTTTCAGGCGGTACTTTAGTACCTGTTGAAGCGACTTTTGTTCCTGTTATCAACGGGAAAGAAATGGTTACCGCCATCTATTTCCGTGACTTACGCAACGATAAAGCCGCGGAGAGAAGAATGCAGGAGAGCATGGAAAGGGAACGTAATTTAGAAATCCAAAAGCAAGCCGCACAAGCCGCAAGCAACGCGAAAACGCAGTTTTTGGCAAGCATGTCACATGAAATCAGAACACCAATGAATGCTATCATCGGTATGTCTGACCTTTTGCTGTCAGAGGACTTAAATATCCGTCAGCACCGTTACGCCGAAGATATCCGTATCTCCGCGCTTGCTCTTTTGGCTATTATTAATGATATTTTGGATTTATCAAAAATACAAGCCGCCAAACTCAGCTTGATTCCTGTGCATTTCTTATTCGAGCCGCTTATTGATTATATCAGTTCGATGATCATCTTTTTGATAAAGGATAACTGCAAAGAGGATTTGGATTTCCATGTTAATATGCCGAGTGAATACCCTGAATGCCTATACGGCGACGATGTCCGTTTCCGCCAGATACTGATTAATGTCTTAGGGAATGCCGTAAAATTTACGAAAGCGGGAAGTATTACTTTAGATATCAACTTTAAAGACGAAAAAATGCTGATTTCGGTTACTGATACAGGTATCGGCATCCCGAAAAAAGACCTGCCCAATTTATTCGACGCCTTTGAACAAGTAGATTCGCAGAAAAACCGCCATCATCAGGGAACAGGCTTAGGGCTTAGTATTACCAAATCATTAGTCGAGCTTATGGGCGGAAGAATCTCGGTTGAGAGTGCTTATGGGGAGGGTTCTACTTTCCTCATCGAATTACCTGTTGTTTTAGGCGACAAAAATTTAATCCGGCATGAGGAAACCACCTTCGAAATCGTCTATGCGCCGCAAGCTAATGTGCTGGTGGTCGATGATCGGGAGACGAATTTGAATGTCGTTTGCGGATTGCTCCATCATTGTAAAATCAATGCCGATAAAGCATTATCGGGGCCTATTGCGATTGATAAAGCTCATCAGAAAAAATACGATTTAATCTTTATGGATCATATGATGCCTGAAATGGATGG
>WQST01000284.1 GCA_009787745.1 Lachnospiraceae bacterium | reverse complement strand
AATATTCTTTCCCGCCTCAATATCTGCTAATTTCGTCAAGTTTTCATCTGTCAGTGAAACAACATAAACTTCTTTTGGTTCATCACTCTCGCCGTTTCGGTTACATCTACCCGCCGCTTGAGCCACAGAATCAAGACCCGCTGTTGCCCTTATCACGCAAGCAAAAGAAACATCAACACCGGCTTCAATCAATGGCGTTGTTATACAAATGATTTTTCTTTGATGTTTTAAATCATCTTTGATTTTATTTAGTATTAAAGTGCGATGCACCGAACACATCGAAGTGCTTAAATGGTAAACTGCAAAATCTTGTTGTCTTTTTACTCTATCATAAACTTCCTTGGCTGATTTTTTAGTATTGACGATTGCCAGGCAGTTTCCGTTAACATTTGCCTTATCTATGATAAAATCGGAAAAATCATCTGCATTTCTGTCAGTCTCCTTTTTGATAATAGTTCGTTTTATATCAGCAAACAGATGATCGCAATCAATAAGATTTGAATCGCTTTCCAGCAATAAATTATTTTTTTCCGTTTTATGTAATTGCGGTTGTGTCGCGGTACAAAGCAGAATCGTAGAATTACAAACCTTAGCAAGAAATGAAACAGCTTCATTGAAAAGATGAATTGTTTTCACAGGCAAAGACTGAATCTCATCAAATATAATTACAGAATCAGACATATGATGGAATTTGCGAAGTTTACTACCCTTTGCTGACATAATCGTTTCCAAAAATTGAACCATCGTGGTAATAATCAGGGGATTATTCCAGCGGGAAGCGGCAAGTTTTTTGATTTTTTGCTCTTCACTGTCATCAGAAGGGACGATACCTGAATGATGCTCTAATATAAAATCATTTTCTTCGTCTAAATTCAATATTTTATGTAATTCTGATGCCGTTTGTTCAATTATCGATAGGTAAGGAATAACATAAATGATGCGGCTTTTCTTTTTTTCTTTGCAATGGTGTAAGGCAAATCGAAATGAAGAAAGGGTTTTGCCGCCGCCTGTCGAAACAGATAAGCGATATATACCGCTATTTTTATTGGCGGCATCTTTGCATTGATTCGAAATGGATTGTCGTATTTTTGCGATTTGAGTGTCATTGTTATACTTGTTAATGTTTTCTTCGAATATATTAATGAAATTTTCCCAGTTTGGTTTGGTTGATTCAGCTTTTTTATCTATTTCAAACAAATAAGCATCATATCGATCGGCATCAATAAGGCATGAATAGATATATTTAACAAACAACCCCATAGCAAATTGGGCGGATTTTCCTGTATTGTAGGTCCTTTTTAATAAATCTAAAATTGTATCAATCTCTTTATTGGCTGATTCTATTAAATGATTTATCTCTGCTATTACTTCCTCAAGATTCTCTTTAATGTTTTGCTCTATTTCCGAATAATGGTATCTTTCATCATTTTTGTTCTTAAGCTTATGTAAAAAAACTTTTTCTCCGTCCGGTGAAATTCCATCGCTTAATGAACCGTGATGTGCGGTAATAGATAATGATAAAATTTCTTTTAGCATCATAGATGCCAAATCATCAGAACCGCCAATTATACTATCAAGATAAAAGGTGCCTTGTAAAGCATGTACAACATCACCCCGCTTATGATTTTTGCTTAATAAATATGTTTGAAATTCCGAGGATGCTTTGCCAACATCATGTAATAATCCTGTTAATTTTGATATGCTCTTATATTTAGAAAATTCTGATGCTAAATCCGAAACATTGGTTAAATGCTCCTTTAGTGTTTGTTTATTGTTTTCATATTCTCTTGCTAAAAATTCCTGCATTTTATCCCCTTATGTGACATAATTCCCTAAAGAACATTATATATGAAAACAAAAAGTTTGACAATATAAAATTTATTATTTCGCAGTTTTTTGCAATTCCCTCAATTTTCAAACTGAACTTTAATATAGTTGTCTATATTCATAGTATCATATTTTGGATTTAATCATTGGTAATCACAGCTTCTAAAATATCCTTGCTTTTTTAAGAAAAGCATATTATAATGAACCAGATATTTTACATGGATTTTACTTATAACAGATTGCGGGCAAGCCCGCAATGACTAATATATAATTGGATGAACTAATGAATAAAGCGAATACGAAAATAAATGTTAGAAATGTCAATCTTTATTATGGTTCGAGCCATGCTCTGGGCGATATCTGCTGTGATATTTATGAAAATTCAATAACGGCTGTTATCGGTCCGAGCGGATGCGGTAAATCGACTTTTCTCCGTCTTTTCAATCGTATGAACGATCTGATTCCCGGTGTAACTATCAATGGGCAAGTACTGCTTAACCATGAAAATATTTATAGCAAAGACACATACGTTGTCGAACTTCGCCAGAAGGTTGGGATGGTTTTTCAGAAACCCAATATCTTCCCGATGAGCATTCGGGATAACGTTATTATCGGACCGAAGCAACATGGCTTAAGGAAAAAAGCGGAACTTGATATTATAATGGAGCGCAGTTTAAAGCAAGCGGCTCTTTGGGATGAAGTTAAAGACGCTTTGAATAAACCGGGGTTAAGCCTTTCTCCGGGTGAGCAGCAGCGTCTGTGTATTGCCAGGGCTCTTGCGGTGGAGCCGCAAGTTATCCTGATGGATGAATCATGCAGTGCGCTTGACCCTGAGTCAACTATGAGGGTCGAAGACTTGATGATTGAACTGTCCAAAAAATACACAATCATCATCGTAACTCATAATATGGAACAAGCGGCGCGGGTATCGGATATGTCAGCTTTTTTCATGATTGATGATAATAAGGTCGGCTGTCTGGTGGAATACTCGGAAACCGCCGATATGTTTGCGAATCCGCAGGATAAGCGAACCGAAGACTATATTACAGGACGATTTGGTTGATTAATATGCATAGAAAAATAGCGAACATCTTAATTTTATTATTACTCTCTTCTCTCCTTTCGGCTTGCGGCGGCGAGAGCCGTACATCTGTGGTGGCGGCAGGTTCGACTTCGGTACAGCCATACGTTGAATATCTGGCTGAGGAATATGAAAAATTGCATCCCGAGCGGCATATTGAAGTTCAGGGCGGCGGTTCGGGGG
>WQST01000283.1 GCA_009787745.1 Lachnospiraceae bacterium | reverse complement strand
TATCCTTATTATTGTTTCCTGTGGTTGAATAACGGGTATGCCCAACGGCTACATTCCCCCTTGGCATCATATCAAGCCGTTCGCTTGAAAACACTTCACTGACCAGCCCTACGTCCTTTAAGCAATGGATCTGATTATCATTAATAACCGCAATCCCGCAACCTTCCTGACCACGGTGTTGTAGTGCAAGTAACCCGTTATATATTACACCCGCCGCTTCATCATTTTTCAGGCTGACGCCAAAGACCGCACATTCTTCGTTAATTTTTCTATCTGACATATTAACAATTCCCTTGTGAATCAAAATCATTAAATCTGCGCATTGCCAAAATAACATCCTCGCGGTTTCCAAATGCCGTCAGCCGGAAAAAGCCTTCGCCGCTTTTTCCGAAACCTGAACCGGGGGTTCCGACGATGCCGGCCTGTAAAAGGAGATAATCAAAGAAATCCCACGAAGACATACCATTCGGGCATTTTAACCAAATATAAGGTGAATTATCACCGCCTGTAAACCAAATATCTAACTTCGTAAGTGTATCGGTAATAATCCGCGCATTTTCCATATAGTAAGAGATATTTTCTTTAATCTCCAAAAGACCTTCATCACTAAAAACCGCTTCCGCTCCACGCTGAATGATATAAGGCACACCGTTAAACTTCGTACTCTGCCGCCGATACCACATTTCATTAATCTGTTGGCCGCCGCGTCTAAGTTCATGCGGAACGACCGTATAACCGCATCTTACCCCCGTAAAGCCTGCCGTTTTTGAAAGTGAACAAAATTCAATCGCACATTCTTTCGCACCTTTAATCTGATATATACTTGACGGCAATGACTTATCATTAATAAAAGCTTCATAGGCACTGTCAAATAAGATAACGGCATCATTTTTTATTGCGTAATCAACCCATAGCGAAAGCTGTTCATTATTATAAACCGCTCCGGTCGGATTATTGGGAGAGCAAAGATAAATGATATCCGCTTTAATATTTTCACATGGTAACGGTAAAAATCCGTTTTCGCAATTACCGTCCATATAAATAATTTTGCGTCCTGCCATAATATTCGTATCGACATAAACAGGATACACAGGGTCGGGAATCAGAACCGTATTATCCGCGGAAAAGAGATCAAGAATATTCCCCAGATCGCTTTTGGCGCCGTCATTTACAAAAATCTCATTCGCGGCAATGTCAACATTTTTCGCGGTATAATATGATGAGATTTCTTGCCGTAAAAAATCATAACCTTCATAATCACCGTATCCGCGGAATGTATTCGCATGTCCCATTTCTGATACCGCTGTTTGCATAGCGCTAACTACTGTTTTCGGAAGCGGAAGCGTCACATCGCCGATGCCTAAACTGATGATTTTTTTATCCGCCTCTTTTTCTTTTAGTGCCTTGACTTTCTCGCTGACACGCGCAAATAGATAACTGTCTTTAAGGTTTTGATAATTAGTATTGGTATTCATAATTTACTCCTTTTATTATTCAATAAGTTAAACTTTTGTACATGCCCTTAATAATCCGCGGAAAAGCGGATGCGGTTTGTTGGGGCGGCTTAAAAATTCGGGGTGATATTGAACAGCGATGAAAAAACATTTATCAGGTAATTCAATTGCTTCAACAAGGTTTTCGTCAGGCGATAAACCGCTTAAAACAAGCCCGCCGTGAACGAGTTTATCCCGATATTCATTATTAACCTCAAAGCGGTGGCGATGCCGTTCGCTGATTTCTTTTTTTCCGTATAAGTGACGGAGCAACGTACCCTCTCCCGTATGACAAGGGTATGCGCCAAGACGCATTGTACCGCCGCTTAAAGCCATACCTTCCTGCCCCGCCATAAAATCAATGACGCGATGAGCATTATTTTCATCAAATTCACGTGAATGAGCATCCGTAAGCTTAAGAACATTACGGCAAAACTCAATTACCGCAATATGTAAACCGAGGCATATTCCTAAAAACGGGATGTTATTTTCCCTTACATAACGGCAAGCAGCAATCTTTCCGTTTATCCCGCGCTCACCGAAACCGCCGGGAATTATTACCCCGTCAACATCTTCCAGAAAATTTGGGGCGTTTTTTTCGCTTATATTTTCACAGTCAATCCATTTGATATATATTTGGGCGCCGATTTCAAAACCTGCGTGATTGAGACTTTCAATAATTGACAAGTAAGCATCATGTAATTCAATATATTTACCGACAATACCAATTGTTAAACCGATTCTCCGATCATTGATTCTGTTTACCAAGTTTTGCCATTCAGATAAATCGGCGGGGGGAACATCAATTTTTAACTCACGGCAGACAACATCATCAAAACCGTTTTTGTTAAGCATTAACGGCGCTTCATAAAGTGACACCAGTGTCACATTCTCAATCACACAGTCCGCTTTTACATTACAAAACAAAGCAATTTTTTCATTAATCCCCGCGCTTATATGCTCGTCGGCACGAGTAATAATGATATTAGGTGAAATTCCCATTGCCCGTAATTCTTTGACCGAATGCTGAGTCGGTTTTGACTTATGTTCGCCTGGAGCCTTCAAAAAAGGAACCAAAGTAACATGAATAAATAAACAATTTTCCGCTCCCCTTTCTAAGGAAATCTGCCTGATCGCTTCCAGAAACGGCTGACTTTCAATATCACCTGTCGTACCGCCGATTTCAACTATCAAAACATCACAACTTTCTGCTCCCGCATAGATAAAACTCTTTATCTCTTCCGTAACATGCGGTATTACCTGAACAGTCCTGCCCTGATATTCACCCGCGCGTTCACGTTCCAGCACCCGCGAGTAAATTTTACCCGCAGTTAAATTAGAAAACTTCGTCAAATTTTCATCAATAAAACGTTCGTAATGTCCTAAATCAAGATCCGTTTCCGCACCGTCATCAGTTACGAATACTTCGCCATGCTGAAACGGGCTCATAGTTCCCGGATCAATATTCATATAAGGGTCAAGCTTCTGCGCCGCGACCTTAAGCCCGCGTTGTTTAAGCAACCTCCCTAAACTAGCCGCCGTAATCCCCTTCCCAAGCCCCGACACCACCCCACCGGTAACAAATATAAACTTACTCATC
>WQST01000282.1 GCA_009787745.1 Lachnospiraceae bacterium | reverse complement strand
GTCGCCGAACCGATAAAATTCTTACGTGCGCGCGAAATTGTCCATTTCCAACGTTTCGGCGAATGCTTAAGGTTAGTTCAGGATAAACTGGACGCGAAGAATTTCTATGCTTTTAATTCTGAATTTGATAGGTGTAAAAGTTGAATATATCAGCTATAATATAAATGGCAGGGCGGTCGGAATATGGCCGCTCTAACCCATCTTGCCCATCCGCTCCGCCGCTCCGTCATAATCCATCATCATGACCATATCTTTTATATCATCAATTTCCGCTTTAATCGCTCCTTTTAGGTTAAGTGAATCAAGACGCCCGATTTCTTCATCGATAGCCATTAAATCCATTTCGGCGAAAGCTTCGGTCATATTTTGAAAGATTGAGAATAGTTCATGCGGAAGTAAAGCCTCACCATCGCTATGCTTAAATAAAGCAAAAGAATCTTCCAGCCTGCCGCCTAAATCACTTAAACCGTTTATTAAAGCGGAAAGGTTCACAGCGCAAAAATCGGCATTCATCTCCGCGGAAGCTTTTTCAAGTACCAACGCTTTCGCCGAAAGGTTCATTGCACCGACATTTGCCAACGCACCCTTAATCCCATGAACTTCGATACGGAAGTTCTCCATATCATTATTCGTTAAAAATTCCGATAAGTTTTTAATGCATTTTTTGATTTCCTGAATCAACAATTTTAAGCTCTGCTTATAGACATCCCGCTGACCGTCAACCCGTATTAGCCCCGTCGCCAAGGAAAGTTCCTCAACTTTTTCAAGTGCCGCCCAAAACGCCTTGTCTTCTTCACCGTCATCTTCCTTATCGGCAGTTGTATCCGGCGACGGTTCCTTAAGCTTATCCGCCGGGATCCATTTTTGCAAAATATGCAAAAGTTCCGTTTTTTTAATGGGCTTCCACAAAAAATCGTTCATTCCGGCATCCAGCATCATTTCTTTCGCGCCGACGACCGCACTCGCGGTAAGGGCGACTATCGTTACATTGATACCTTCCTCGCGAATTAATTTGGTAGTTTCCATACCGCTCATTCCGGGCATCCGATGATCCATAAAAACAATATCATACGGATATTGCCGAATGAGTTCAATCGCCTCACTACCCGATTCAGCGGTATCCGCTTTAATCCCGCATAGCTTTAATAATCCACATGCAACGTTCAAATTCGTTTTTATATCATCGACCACTAATATTTTTGCCTTTGGCGCGTAGATGATAACCTCTTTTTCGCTTGAATTTTGAACCAGTGCCTTATCGCCGATAATTTTCGGAATTTCAATAATAAATGACGTGCCTTCGCCGTATATGCTTTCTACCGTTAGCTTGCCATCCATCATTTCGATAATCGATTTCGTAATCGTAAGGCCAATGCCTGTCCCCGTTTTAGCCAAATGCTTTTCCACATCGGCTTGCACGAAAGCATCAAACAACGTCGCGATACCCTCCGCGGGTATCCCCGCACCCGTGTCGCTGACCGTAATTTTTACCGTATCATCAGTAAAGCTTACCGTTAACTCGATATAGCCGCGTTCAGTGAATTTAACCGCGTTGCCTAACAGATTAAGAAGCGCCTGTCTTAACCGCCCGCTGTCTCCGTACAGGTAGACGGGGTTTTGCTCCGGGACTGTCAGGCGAAATTCTATACTTTTGTTTTCGGTCATAAATTGCATATTTGACGCAACATTATCAATCATCATGCTAAAATTATAGTGAACAGGAATAAGGGTAAATTTCCCTAATTGTATCTTCGAAACGTCTAAAATATCATTGATAATATCAAGAAGTGCCATTGCGGATGTTTTAATGTCCACAACATGTCCAAGCTGACGTTTATTCAGATTCTCCTGTAAAAGTAACTCCGACATCCCCAAAACGGCGTTCATCGGCGTGCGGAACTCATGACTCATCTTCGCCAAAAACATTGATTTCGCAAGAGAAGCTGTTTCGGCTTCGGCTTGTTTTTTATGCATTTCTTCGATATCGGTAATGTCTTGGACGACTTCAATGAATCCGGAGATCTCTCCGTTTAAATCCCTGAGTATCTCAACATCAACCTGATGAGCCCGTCCCTGCTGATTGAAAAATGTCCGTTTCAAACCCCGTTTAGCACAGGCAATGCCGCAATCGTCAGTATTGCAAATGTGGGCGTTCCAATTACTGCAAGGCTGACCAATTATATCCTCACGTTTTACGCCCAAAAAATCCTCGACGGCTTTATTGATAAACGTCCAGCACATATTTTTGTCAGTTACTGTAATCGGGTATGGAGTTGCGTCAAGGATGGATTTATACCAGTGTGCCAAAGCTTCGCTCTTATTTTGCTCGTCAGACATTACGATCCCCCTTGTCCGCATGGGCGGATTCAAAATCAAGCAACTTATTCATGCTCTGTATCGCGTCGTCATAATTCATCATCATTGCCATATTTTTTATGTCTTCAATATCTTCTTTTAACGCGCCCTTAAGATTAAGTGAATCAAGGCGCTCCATTCCTTCATCAATAGCCATCAGGTCCATTTCAGCGAAAGCTTCGGTCATGCTTTGAAAAATGGATGATAACTCAGGCGAAAGTTCACCCGCACCATCACTTTGCTTTAATAAGGCGAAAGCACCAGAAAGCTTGCCGCCTAAATCGTTCAAATCGTTTATTAAAACAGGTAGGTTCAAAGCGCAAAGGCCAAAGTCCATCTCTGCGGAAGCATTTTCTAGCGTCAAAGCTTTCGCGGAAAGCCCCATCGCACCTACATTTGCTAACGCCCCTTTAATACCATGCACTTCAATTCGGAAGTTTTCAGCATCATTAGCCGCTAAAAATTCCTGTAAGTTATCAACGCTTTTCTTGATTTCCTGAATCAATAATTTAAGGCTCTGCCGATACACGTCCCGCTGACCGTCAACTCGGTCAAGCCCTGTTGAGATGGACAGCCCTTTTATTTTTTTGATTGTCCGCCAAAATTCCTTATTTTCTTCTTGATTATCTTCTGCGCGGGAAGCTTTTTTAGGCGGCGGGTCTTTGAGTTTATCCGCCGGGATCCATTTTTTCAAGATATGCAGCATTTCTGTTTTCTTAATGGGCTTCCACAAAAAATCATCCATCCCT
>WQST01000281.1 GCA_009787745.1 Lachnospiraceae bacterium | reverse complement strand
TCCAACTCGGTGGTAAGCGTTTTTACTCTTTCGGCAAAATCAAAATCATCTTCATCATCTGCTAAACCGATATAGCGTCCAGGTGTTAAAACATAATCAAGGGCGGCAACTTCTGACACAAGTGCGGATTTGCAAAGGCCGGGGACATCTTCGTAGTCTTTGCCAACTTTCCAGTTATGATAGGTTTTTGCAATATGACGTATATCGTCGAAGGTAAGTTCACGGGTACGGCGGTTAATCAGCGTACCCATGTTTCGCGCATCAATGAATAAAATCTTGTTACGGCGTTTATGTTTTTTATCGCTTTCTTTTTCGCGTGAAAGAAACCACAGGCAGGCTGGAATCTGCGTATTGAGAAATAATTGGGTGTGTGTCATTTAGAAATGAACCTTCGTTATTCCACTTAACATTTGAACTATCAATACCGCGCAGAGCAAGATTCATTTTGCACAACCGCCATGTGGTTTGGTTACTTTCCTGCCCATAAATCGATACAACACTTTCAAATAGTTTATCAATTTCTTTCGCTTTACCATTGTAACGATCAGCATGAGCTTCGATAAACTTCTCGCTTTGCACGAACATTCCGCCGGAACCGCAGCATGGGTCGAGTACGCGTCCTTCGTAAGGTTCGAGCATTTCTACGAGGAGCTGGACAACACAGCGGGGTGTATAGAACTGACCGCCTTTTTTGCCTTCGGCAAGCGCAAACTGTCCAAGAAAATATTCATATACCCTACCCAACACATCGTTGGAACGGGAGATGCTGTCGCCGAGGGCTACGGTACTGATGATGTCAATTAATCCGCCGAGTGATTGCTTGTCCAGTTTTTCTTTAGCGTATTCTTTCGGTAAAACACCTTTCAAGGAAGCATTGTCTTTTTCGATAGCATCCATTGCATCGTCTACATCCTTGCCGATGGTGAAAAGTTTTGCCCTGCCCTGTATATAATCCCATCGTGCCTGCGGCGGTACATAAAAAACATTCTCGGCGCGGTATTCATACGGATCGTCCGGATTAGATCCAGAGTAATCACCCTCTCCAGCTTCCAATTTATGGTATAACTCATAAAAATTATCAGAAATATACTTGAGGAAAATAAGTCCAAGGACGATGTGCTTATACTCGGCGGCATCCATGTTTTTACGGAGCTTGTCGGCAGATGCCCACAATACCTGTTCGATGGGCTGTGATGTGGTGTTCTTTGCTTTCATACCTGATTTTAGTATATAAGTTGATAATATCTGAAGCAAGTCTGAATTTAAATTAAAATTTACACACTTTACCCAGATACAGATGACCAATAAACCGATGATTATCGGGAAAAGTCTACATTTTTAAATACCATCATGTATCTGTAAAATAAAATTGCAAAAACAACTACTTTGTGTGATTACCTTCGTCAATTTTGGATTTCGATACTTCTGAATATTTCCGTGAACAGGAAACAATGGGTAAAGACCCGCAACCCGAACATGCTTTGGAAAACAAAAGGATCGTGGTGTACTCGAAAAGAATGAAGTTGAAAAATTGTTCAAGATTATATTAGGAATTAATGAATTATATAAACCATATGAAGGCAATAAATAATAAATTGAATGTTGTAAACTAATTGAAAAATATGATATTATTTTTTAAATAAAAAGGTTGATGGCGAATGAGGTGGTTATTCAATGATTTGCGATTTAGATATAATTCTTAGCGAAGGCGAAAGCTATACTGTAGAATTCATAGAAACAGCCGATAAATCGCTCACCTCTGAAGTATGCGCTTTAGCCAACGCATCGGGAGGGCNTGTCTTTCTCGGGGTAGATGATAACGGTCGTGTAGTTGGCACTGATGTAAGCAATATAGCCCGCTCCCGAATACAGGATACGGTAAANAAGATAGAACCTCACTTAAATATAGAAATAGATATATATGAGAATATTATGATACTGACAGTTCCGGAGGGGAAGAATAAACCGTATTCATGTCCTTCTGGATTTTACCTTCGTTCAGGCCCAAATTCCCAAAAATTGGATCGCAATAGCATTGTTGAATTTTTCCAGACAGAAGGGCGAATTCGTTATGATGAAATTATCCGTGAGGATTTGCCAATAAATGAGCGCTTTAATGAAACCGCATACCGGAATTACATTAAACTATCTAAAATCAGCGATGTGCTTGATCGTGAGGCAATTCTAAAGAATTTAAATTGCGCTGGTTTTTCAAAAGATAGGTTATATTTCACAAATGCCGGAGCGTTATTTTTTAGAAAAAATGATGAAGATGTTGTATTCCGTCATGCGGGAATAGTCTGCGCTCTTTATAAGGGCAAGGACAAAACATACATTTTAGACGCAAAGGAACTGAACGGTGATATAGTCAGCAATGTGGATGACGCAATTATTTTCTTAAAAAAGCATCTTCGTATCAGTTATAAAATTGAAAAGTTACAGCGTGAGAATATCCTCGAACTTCCGGAAGATGCCCTTCGGGAAGCGGTTGTAAATGCTGTTTGCCACAGAGACTACTTTGAAAAAGGCGCTCGGGTTATGGTAGAAATATTTGATGACCGTGTAGATATTGTAAATCCGGGCGGTGTCTGTAAAGGTATAAACCGTGATAATTTTGGGAGTATCAGTTTAACCAGAAACTCGATTATAGCAAGTATGCTTCACAGGGTTGGCTATATTGAGCAGATGGGAACAGGCATAATGCGAATTAAAAACGCCGCTAAAGAAGCAAATATTACGGAGCCTGAATTTGAACTTGAAGGATTTTTTAAGGTAAGCTTTATAAGGAACGCTTATCAACCAATTAAAACAAGCGATGGGCAAGCGATTGACAAGCGATTGACAAGCGATGGGGATACCAAGGAAACTAGTGAAAAAAAACAATTTATTTTAAATTATTTAGAAATACAAAAGAAGGTAACAGTTTCAGATGTTTCTGGTATTATTAAATTGAGTAAACCTCGTATCAGGGCTATTTTACAAGAAATGTCAAATGAAGGAACAATTGAAAAAATAGGAAACAACAGGTATGCGTATTATGTGCTTAAAAAAAACATAGGTCTGTTTCATACATTTATACTTACAACTTAAGGCGGTGGTCGGAGGTTCGAATC
>WQST01000280.1 GCA_009787745.1 Lachnospiraceae bacterium | reverse complement strand
CCCTCTACACCCGAATAACAGAACTAACCCCCGACTTAATCATAACCTCAGGCTTTTTAGTAAAAGTCCCCGACGTAATCATAAACCACTACAAAGGAAAAATCTTAAACATCCACCCCTCGCTCATCCCCTCCTTCTGCGGAGTTGGTTACTATGGCATCAAAGTCCACGAAGAAGCCCTTGCCCGAGGAGTAAAAATAACAGGTGCTACCGTTCATTACGTAGACACAGGAATGGACACAGGTCCAATCTTCCTGCAAAAAGCAGTTGAAGTAATGTCCGACGATACCCCCCAAACACTGCAAAAAAGAGTAATGGAGCAAGCGGAATGGGTCATCTTACCGCAAGCCATCAATATATTAGCCATGACAATGCAAAATCAAGATCCATCCTGACAAGATGTTGAAAGGTTTAAATGAAAATACTAGTAATCGGCGGCGGCGGCCGTGAACATGCCATCATTACATCACTCACAAAAAGCCCGAAAGCAGAAAAAATCTTCTGTGCGCCGGGAAATGCGGGAATTGCCGGCATAGCAGAATGCCACCCCATTGACGTAATGGATTTTAACGGAATTACCAAACTGGCCAATGAATTAAATCCCGATTTAATTATTATCGGCCCTGACGACCCCCTCGTCGGCGGACTCAGCGACGTCCTTTCGAAGGAAGGATACCGCGTGTTCGGGCCAAGCCAAAGGGCCGCCATCTTAGAAGGCAGTAAATCATTTGCCAAAGATTTGATGAAAAAATATAATATCCCGACCGCGGCATACGAAACCTTTGACGACCCTGAGAAAGCCTATCAGTATTTAATTACAGCTGATTTTCCGATTGTCCTGAAAGCCGACGGTTTAGCTTTGGGCAAAGGGGTTTTGATTTGTAACGATCTTAATGAGGCAAATGCCGCCGTCAAAGAAATAATGCTGGACAAAAAATTCGGCGCCGCAGGAAACCGTCTCGTCATTGAAGAATTTATGACAGGCAAAGAAGTATCGGTTCTTTCCTTCGTTGACGGTAACACCATCAAAATCATGGCTTCGGCACAGGATCATAAACGGGCGGGAGACGGCGATACAGGACTTAATACGGGAGGAATGGGGACATTTTCGCCAAGCCCCTTTTACACCGCTGAAGTTGATGAATTTTGCCGCCAAAATATCTATCAGGCAACGGTTGATGCGATGCGTAAAGAAAACCGTGAATTTAAAGGAATTATCTTTTTCGGACTGATGCTGACGGAGAAAGGCCCGCGCGTTTTGGAGTATAATGCCCGTTTCGGCGATCCCGAAGCGCAAGTCGTTTTAGTACGGATGGAAAATGATTTAATTGAAGTCATCGAAGCTTGCATTGATGGGCGGCTTTTCGAAATTGACTTAAAATTTAACGATAATGCGGCAGTATGCGTTGTATTGGCATCACAGGGTTATCCTCTTAAATATGAAAAGGGTTTGCCAATCAGCGGTTTAAATAGTTTTGAAGATAAAAATGATATATTTTGCTTTCACGCGGGAACGGAATTAAAAAATGACACCGTTGTCACAAACGGCGGGAGAGTACTGGGTATCACCGCTCTTGGGGATAATTTGCAAAAAGCACGCACAAAAGCTTATCTAGCGACAGACTTAATCAGTTATGAGAATAAATATAAGCGTAACGATATAGGAGAAGGTGTATGGATCCAAAAAAGAGATTGATAAGTCTTCAGGAAGTTAACCGCCCAATCACATGTGAGGAATGCAAAGGACTGATGGTTTTTCAAGGTCTCGGGCAGTATAAGTGTGAAGATTGCGGGCTAAAGGATCATGACGATTATGGTAAGGTACGCAATTATATTGAAAGTAATCCGGGTGTGAATGTCTATCAGATAGCTGAAGCAACGGGAGTGACGCGGAAGTCGATCAACAATATGGTTCGCGAACAGCGTTTTGAGATAGCTAAGGATTCCAAGACCTTTATTATGTGTGAAATGTGCGGTGCCAAGATTCGTTCAGGGCGCGCATGTAAAAATTGCGAAGCCGCCTATCATAAGCAGTTCGAAGAAGATACGCGCAAGATTAATATCAAAGGCGGTTTCGGAAAAGCAGAACGCTCATCAGATGCCGAGGGCAGTAAGCGTTTCAAGAGAGAATAATGAAAAGTTATATATTAAGGAGTATGCAAATGTTAAAGAATGCAGTAAAATTGATAATTATCGGCATAGCTTTTTTAGGGATGCTTTCATATGGGCTTGATGGATATGCCGCTGAATTTGAAGTTACTAACGATAATGTTAATATCAGGGCGGAGGCAAGCACGGCGAGCAATTCTGTCGGCAGTACCAATAGGGGACGGAAATTTACCATTGAAGGTGAAGCCACCGATTCAGCGGGCAATATTTGGTATAGAGTCAATGTCGAGGGAAATACTTATGGATATATCCGTTCCGATTTGGGGAGGGTCTCAGGCGGTACGGTAAGTGCTACGGAGGCGACGCCGATTCCTGCCAGGTACGCAACCATTAATACATCAAGTGTCAGAGTCAGAAGCGGTGCGTCAACCTCTCATAGCGAGGTTGCGTCAATCCAAAGGGGTACATCCATAGTTTTATCAGGGGAAGTAACCGATTCAGCGGGCCGTATTTGGTACTTTATGACCGCAACTATTGATGGACGGGAAGTACAGGGATTTGTTCGTTCGGATTTGATTTCCGTTGGCGAATTAGTTGATACAGGCGAAGGTTCTTATGATGACGGCGAAGAACAATATCAAGATGATTTATATAATGAAGAAGATAATTATAGCGGCAGTCAGGCAGTTAATAACGAAGAGCTTAATTATGAAATCCGCTATATCCAAAATGACGTCGGAGGCTATGATTATTTTCTTTATGACCGCAGACAAAGTACCCAATGGAAGGTTGAAGAGTTTCTTGAATTAAGGAATGTCGCCGAAGCGAATCAGAAATCCTTCGAAGAACAAAGCAAAAGAGAGCGGACGATTATCATTGTTTTAGCAGTTATAATTATTTTATTGGTTCTTGTTCTGACGGTGTTGATCTTTAAGATTCGCGACTTAAGCGAAGATTTGGACGCCGAAAATGGACCGCAGGATAACGTTCCCCCCGGAGGAGGCGGAAATTCTAACCGCCGCGCAAACAA
>WQST01000279.1 GCA_009787745.1 Lachnospiraceae bacterium | reverse complement strand
AGCAAGGAAATTTCCCAGACTAAATGCTACCATATTTTGTTTTTCAGACTAAATGCAACATCTCACGCCACTGTTGCACTTACTTTGGGAATTTACTAGTAAAGTTGTCCGGTGATTATTTTCACTCCAAAACTTGACGTAAGCCTTACGTTCATCTATAATGATAAACGATAACTAGTTGCCGAACATCCTAAAGGACGAAAGATGATTAAAAGCATGACCGGCTTTGGCCGCTCGGAAGAAAGTGAAGGCGAACGGAAATTTGTTGTTGAGATTAAAGCGGTCAATCACCGCTATCTTGATTTCAATATAAAAATGCCGAAGAAACTGGGCTTTTTTGAATCAGGCATCCGTAATGAACTTAAGAATTATATGCAGAGGGGCAAAATCGATGTTTACATCGGCTATGAGGATTTGACAGAATCCAATATCTGCGTCAAGTACAATAAAGAACTTGCCGCTGAGTACATGCGCCATTTGAAACAGATCAGTATCGATTTTGGTTTGGACAATGATATTCGTACATCGTCTTTGTCGCGTTATCAGGAAGTTCTTTCGATGGAAGAACAGACAATAGACGAAGCGGAACTTTGGGAACATTTGCGCAAAACCCTTAAAGGGGCGGTCGAACAGTTCGTTGAAGCCAGAATTAGGGAAGGCGATAATTTACGTAAAGACTTGCTTAATAAACTTGATTATATGACGGAAAATGTAGATTACATTGCAGTCCGTGCGCCGCAAATCGTAGCGGAGTATCATCAAAAGTTAACCGAGAAAGTCAAGACACTGCTGGACGACGCCAAAATCGATGAGACAAGGTTGCTTACGGAAGTCACCATTTTTGCTGACCGTGCATGTCTTGATGAAGAATTAGTACGGCTCAGAAGCCATATCGAAGTAACGAAAAGCACATTAAAGAGCGGCGGCAGTATCGGCAGGAAGCTTGATTTCATTGCGCAAGAGATGAATCGGGAAGCGAATACGATTATGTCGAAAGCCAATGACTTGGATGTAACGAATTATGCGATCGAACTTAAAACAGAAATCGAAAAAATAAGGGAGCAAATCCAAAATATTGAGTAACATAGTTAAAAAAGGAATCCTGATTGTCGTATCCGGTTTTTCCGGCGCCGGTAAAGGGACACTGATGAAGAAGCTCATTTCTGAATATGATAATTACGCCTTATCCGTTTCGATGACCACCAGAAAACCCAGAAAGGGCGAGCAGGACGGCCGTGAATATTATTTCGTCACACGCGAGCGGTTTGAAGAAGTAATCAGCGTCGGCGGATTGATTGAATATGCTTCATATGTTGATAATTATTACGGAACACCGACAGAATATGTGGAAGAAAAATTAAATAGCGGACTCGATGTGGTTCTCGAAATAGAAATTCAGGGAGCATTGAAGGTCAAAGAAAAATTCCCTGAAGCATTACTATTGTTTGTGATGCCGCCCAGTATTTATGAACTTAAAGAAAGGCTTCTAAAACGCGGAACAGAGACGGACGCCAATATCGGCAAGCGTCTTAAACGGGCAAAAGAAGAAGCGGAAGGTATTAATCATTATGATTACATTATCATTAATGATGATCTGAATAAATGTGTGGTAAGGCTTAATGAAATAATTTTAGCCGCCCATGCCGATCCTTTACGGAACCGGGAATTTATTAAGAAGTTAATGGATGATTTATCACAGTACTAAACTTTGTTAATCCGTTATTTTAATATATGGCAAACGCGAAAAATCGCAAGAAAGGCAAGGTATTAAATGTTACATCCTTCATACTCAGACTTGATGAAAGTCGTAAATAGCGATGTTGAACCGGGCGAAGCCCCGATTGTCAACAGCCGGTATTCCATCGTCATGGCGACCTCTAAACGCGCCAGACAGTTAATCGCCGGAGAAGACGCGCTGGTTGGCGCTCGCAAAATTAAACCATTATCACTGGCTGTCGAAGAATTGAATCAGGGAAAAATCAAAATTTTAACCGAAGAAGAAGCCAGACGCGCCCGTGAAGTTTTAATGGAGCCGCAAATTGATTTAGGTGAAGAGTTCGAAGAAAATACGGAAGTTGCAGAAAAATGAACGTACATTTTGTATCTTTGGGTTGTGATAAGAATCTCGTTGATTCAGAAGTCATGCTAACGATGCTTAAGGAAAAAGGTTATTGCTTTACTGATGATGAGAAAGCAGCAGATATTATTGTTATAAATACCTGCTGTTTTATTCATGATGCGAAAATGGAAAGCATTGAAACCATCCTCAGTATGGCGGAACATAAAAAAACGGGTCGTTTAAAAGCCCTTATTGTAACAGGGTGTCTGGCCGAGCGCTATAAGCAAGAGATTATTACGGAGATTCCCGAAGTCGGTGCTTTGGTTGGCGTTGCGGCGATGGATGATATTGTTACGGCGATTGAAGATGTAATGAAGGATTCGGGGCGGCATCATTACTACTTTAATGAAGAGGGTAAAGTGCCGCAATATAAGCTTAAAGGCGGTAAACGTATTGTAACGACAGGCGGTCATTATGCGTATCTAAAAATCGCCGAAGGTTGTGATAAGCATTGTACATATTGTATTATCCCGAAAATACGCGGAAAATATCGTTCGGCTTCCATGGAAGATTTGTTGTTAGAAGCCTCCGAGTTAGCGAAGAGCGGGGTAAAAGAATTAATTTTGGTCGCCCAAGAAACGACTGTTTACGGAATGGATTTATATGGCCGCAAAATGTTGCCTGAATTACTAAAGAAGCTTTGCCAAATAGAAGGACTTAATTGGATTCGTTTGCTTTATTGTTATCCCGAAGAAATTACGGATGAGTTAATTGATGTAATCCGTGATGAACAAAAAATTTGTTCATACTTAGATATCCCGATTCAACATGGGAATGATCGGATTCTTAAGCTGATGGGGCGAAAGACGAGCCGGCAGAAAATAATTGATTTGATTATAAAAATGCGGAAAGAAATTCCGAATATATGCTTACGCACGACGCTGATTACGGGTTTTCCCGGCGAGACGAGAGCAGAGCATATGGATAATATGCGTTTGGTCGAAGAAATGAAATTTGACCGTCTCGGCGTTTTCACGTATTCTATTGAGGAAGACACTAAGGCGGCGCTGATGTCAGGGCAAGTCGGTGAACGAACTAAGGAAAGAAGA
>WQST01000278.1 GCA_009787745.1 Lachnospiraceae bacterium | reverse complement strand
TGATGTATACCGGAAGGACTCTCTTGGGCGCGCGTCCGCCTAAAGGACAGGAACTTGATGATCACTATTTTGGTTGCCTAAAACCGAAAGTATCTGCTTTTATGAAAGAGCTGGATGAAGAATTATGGAAATTAGGCGTATACGCCAAAACTAAGCATAATGAAGTCGCTCCTGCGCAGCATGAACTTGCTCCTATTTATTCAACGGCGAATATCGCGACCGACCACAATCAATTGGCAATGGAAATGATGAAGAGTGTCGCCGACCGCCACGGTCTTGCTTGTTTGCTTCATGAAAAACCGTTCGCGGGAGTCAACGGCAGCGGGAAGCACAATAACTGGTCGCTTAGTTCCGATTTAGGGGCGAATTTACTGGAACCCGGTAATACACCGCATGAAAATGCGCAATTTTTATTATTTTTAGTAGCGGTGGTAAAGGCAGTAGATGAATATCAGGATTTAATCAGGGTTTCGGCTGCCAGTGCGGGTAATGACCATCGTCTTGGCGCAAATGAGGCTCCGCCTGCGATCGTCTCGATATTTCTCGGTGAAGAACTGACGGAAATTTTAGAAGCGCTGGAGAGCGGTACAGATTATCAGAGCAATGAAAAGCAGTCGATGGAAATTGGCGTAACGGTATTGCCGCATTTCCCGAAAGACTCAACTGATCGTAACCGTACATCACCCTTTGCTTTTACCGGGAATAAATTTGAATTTCGGATGCTTGGTTCGGCATTTTCGATCGCGGGGCCGAACATAATCCTCAATACGGCGGTTGCGGAAGTTTTGGAACAATTCGCCGATATTTTGGAAAAAGCGGATCAAGAAAATTTTGCCGCGAATTTATCCTCTCTAATTAAGAATACTTACAAAAAACATAAAAGAATCATTTTTAACGGGAACAATTACGCTGATGAATGGATTGCCGAAGCGGAGCGGCGCGGACTTTCTAATTTACGTACAACAGTGGATGCTTTGCCTAAGTTTACAAGTGATAAAGCGATTAAGTTATTCACTAAACATCACGTGTTTGCCGAATCAGAAATTCATTCCCGCTACGAAATCCTTCTCGAAGGGTATTGTAAAACGATTCATATTGAAGCTTTGACAATGATTGATATGGTTAAACGTGAAATCATTCCGTCTTGCATTGATTATCAAAATGATTTGGCGAATTTACTGTCACAGAAGAAAAATTTAAGCGGTTTTGACACTAAATTAGAAGAGTATGTGCTGGGAAAGATTTCGGCTCTGACTTCATGTATGCTTAAGAAGCTAAGTGTGCTTGAAGAAACCGTAATCGGATCAAAAGAAGATATGGAGATTTTGGAACAAGCGGTTTATTACCGCGACAAAGTCAATAGCGCAATGTGTGAAGTAAGGCTTAATGTCGATGAACTTGAAACCTTAACCGCCAAAAAACATTGGCCGCTGCCGACTTATGCAGAGATTTTATTTTCAGTAATTTAGTCATTTGCATTAAGTAAATTTTGCGGAAAAAATTGACATTTCTCTTCATTTAAGGTATATTATTTAAAATTAAGGTGTTCATCAAATAGTGCGAAGAAACAGCCGATATTTGATGAATGCCTTAGCTAATTATTAAATGAAGCATTATGGGAAAACAAATGGAGGATTTTTGTATGCACAATGATATTCTTTCCTTATTAGAAAAAAACGCAAAATTGACAGCGGAAGAAATAGCGGTATATTTAGGTTTGACGGAAGAATTTGTCAAAAATGAGATAAAAAAGATGGAAGATGAGCAGATTATCTGCGGCTATGGGGCTTTCATTAATTGGGAACGGACAGGCGAAGAATTTCTGACGGCTCTCATTGAAGTTAAGGTGACACCTTCACGGGGGCAGGGATTCAATCGTATTGCGGAACGAATTTATCGGTTTAAAGAGGTTAAAGCGGTTTATCTTATGTCAGGCGGGTATGATCTTTCGGTGATTGTTGAGGGTAAATCAATAAAGGATATATCACATTTTGTATCCGACAAATTATCTCCGCTTGAATCAGTACTTAGTTCGGCGACTCATTTTGTCCTGAAAAGATATAAGGATCATGGTATTATTTTTAATGAAGAAGGGGACGAAGACGAAAGGATGATCGTATCACCATGAAAAACTATATTGCTAAAACCATAAGTGAAATGCCTTTTTCAGGCATCCGTAAATTTTTCGATGTCGCCGCTGAGATGGATGATGTCGTATCGCTCGGCGTTGGCGAACCTGATTTTATAACGCCGTGGAATATTCGCGAAGAAGCAATATTTTCTTTGGAACACCGGCGTACAACATATACTTCGAATACGGGGATGCCTGAACTGCGCGAAGAAATAAGCCGTTATATGTCAAGGAAATACGGGCTAAACTATAATTCGGGGACGCAAGTTTTGGTAACGGTGGGAGCCAGCGAAGGGATCGACGTGGCTCTGCGGGCGGTAACGGAACCGGGCGATGAGGTTCTGGTGGTCGAGCCGTGCTATGTATCGTATGTTCCTTGTGTAATGATGGCAGGCGGAATCCCGGTATCAATTCCGACCAATGCGGAAAACTGTTTCCGGGTAACAGCCGCAGAGATAGAAGCTAAGATAACCCATAAGACTAAAGCGATTATCTTAAGTTATCCGAATAACCCGACAGGGGCAATTCTTGAAGAAGACGACCTTGTTGAAATTGCCAATCTTCTCAGAGAGCATGATATTATTGTTATTAGTGATGAGATTTATTCAGAATTAACTTACGGGAATCTGGAACATAAAAGTATTGCATCACTGCCGGGAATGTATGAAAGAACCATTGTTTTAAATGGTTTCTCGAAAGCTTTTGCCATGACAGGATGGCGATTGGGTTATGTTTTGGGACCGAAAGAAATTATTGCCGCAATGCTGAAAATCCATCAGTATGTGATTATGTGCGCCCCGACTACGGCTCAGTACGGCGGTCTTGAAGCTTTGCGTAACGGCGAGACAAGCGTTGATGAGATGCGTAAAGAATATGATACCAGACGGCGCTATATGCTTAGTGAGTTTGCGAAGATGGGGATAGATTGTTTTGAAGCGCTCGGAGCCTTTTATTTATTTCCGTCGATCAGTCGTTTTGGGATGACGTCGGAGGAATTTTGCGGAAGGCTTATTAATGAGAAACGTCTGGCAGTTGTTCCCGGTACGGCTTT
>WQST01000277.1 GCA_009787745.1 Lachnospiraceae bacterium | reverse complement strand
TGGGTTATGAATGGATGTATGGTTCAAGTGAATCAAAATTGAACACCGAGTTTCTTAAAGACATATCAGCGATTCTTAGAGCCGATTTCATTAATTATGTCAACAGCTTGCAAACGAAACACCCGCATACAAGTGAACCGCTCACATTCGGGATCGACGGCAGGAGCGGTACATTCTATAATTATCTGCTCGAAAAGCTTAATGAAGCCGCGACAGTGTCATTTCTTGCTGAAGGTGTAAAAAATAACTACACATGGATATCATGGGATGGAAGCGCAGCGCATATTACCGACTTTAACAAGATGATTGCGGAGCATAATAAACGATTTAAGGGGTTTCCATCATTTGACTCTTTCAAAATGAATTCAATGGAGAATGTTGTTTTTGGGGACATATCAGATGAAGGCACTCATTTTTGCGTATACATCTTATTCGCATTAAACACACTTAAAGACAAATACCCCGATGAGTACGCAAAGTATCATGATGCTTACTCCGCTATATTGAATAATGATGACCTCGCGCTAAGAGTGATGCTGTATAATCCAATGAACTTCATCGGCACGGAGCATGATGTAGATATCGCGCCTTATTTCAGGATTAGAGTTGGTTCAAAGGACAACCACACATCATATACCGTCTCGCTCATTCTTGCCCTTAAATTGCAGGAAACTGGGAAAACGAATGTTGACCATGCTTATATTTGGGGTGCAGGTCACGGTTCAATAGCAAGAGCAGATACCGGGTTGATAGAGTGGATCGACACCATCTGCCGGTGAATAAAATATCAGGAAAGATTAAACATGGATATTAAAAAAATAATTCAAGATATGACGCTAGCGGAAAAAGCCTCTATGTGTTCCGGTGCGGATTTTTGGCATCTATACGGAGTACCGCGGTTAGGCGTTCCGTCTGTGATGGCTACTGACGTTAGATGATGATGCAGATGCCGATTCAACGCCTCGTCAGTTTTGGATTATTATCAAAAGAGAATTTACATCAAATTATATCGGCGCTTAATAACTAATTGGTTACTTGCCAGATAAACAAGTAATATTGTAGGAGGAATAACATGATTCTCATATCAGAAACATTACGCTCGGCGAAGGTTACTTTAACAGGTTATTTATGGAGCGAAAGCGCAGAATTTCAAGATATGACGATTCGGCCTGCAATTCTTGTTTTTCCAGGCGGCGGTTATCAAATGTGTTCTGACCGCGAAGCCGAGCCAATAGCTTTAGCTTATATGGCAGAAGGTTATAATACATTTGTACTTCGATACTCTGTAAAAAAAGATGATTTTAAGGATGCCTTCAATGATGCCAATGAAGCACTTGAAATGTTGCATAAACATGCTGATGAATGGCATATATCATCTGATAAAATAGCTGTAATAGGTTTTTCGGCTGGTGGACATTTAGCCGCTATGTTAGGCGCAACCGGAAAAATAAAGCCGAATGCTGTTATTTTAGGTTATCCTGCAATATTTTCTAAAGAAGGTCAAAAAATGAATGTCCGTATACCGGACGCAGATGAATGTGTTGATGAAACAATGCCGCCAACATTCATTTTCGCAACATCAACAGATGAAGTTGTCCCGATTGCAAATTCCTTAGCCATTGCAAACTCGCTTGATAAAGCCAAAGTACCTTTTGAGTTGCACATTTTTGCACAAGGTTCACATGGACTTTCTCTTGCTAAAACACTTACGGCTAATGGTTCAAAACAAATGGTAAATCCAATTGTATCTCAGTGGTTTAATATGAGTATTGATTGGCTTAGAGAACAGTTCGGTAATCTCTCTGTAACTAGAGAAGGTGACAGCTTAGAAAACCAACAAACGGGCCTAAGTATAAATTCGCCTTTAGAAAAGTTGTTGTCAGATGAAAAGTGTCTATCGATTATTATGAAAAATTTGCCTCAAATCGTTCAAATGGCTGCAGGTAACCCAATGATGAAACAAGCGTCCTTAAAGGTATTATCTAATTATATTCCAAATATAATAACTGAAAGTATTTTACAACAAATCAACGATCAACTTAACGAATTATCATGATGTTGCAGTGATATTACTTGTTATCAAAAAAATTAAACGGGAGATTATATGCCGCTCGGAGCAATGGTAAATTCTGGTGCACTCGCTATTGGTGGGTTAGCAGGAGCAATAATCCAAAACAAATTATCTGAAGAAACTAAAAAATTGCTCACGAATTTAATGGGATTATGTGCAATCGTTATTGCTATAATTAACATTGTTAAACTTCATAATCTATCCACAGTGATTTTATCACTTATTCTTGGCGTGCTTGTTGGAGAAGCAATCAAACTTGATAACCGCATTCAAGCAATTGTGAATAAAATTATTAAACAGGACAAAACAGACGTAATATATAATAATTCCGACTGGATGATAAAGTTTTGTGCTATAATCACGCTTTTCGTTGCAAGCGGAACAGGCACATTCGGAATTTTGAAAGAAGGGTTTGAGGGAGATTCATCGATTCTCATCGCAAAAGCCATTTTGGATTTTTTCACCGCTTGTATCTTTGCATCATCCCTTGGAAAAGCTGTTGCTTTTATAAGTATTCCGCAGTTTTGCATTTATCTTATCCTTTTTTATTTTGCTCGTTTAATATTCCCAATTATTAATGAACATCAAATTATGAATTTCAACGCTATTGGCGGTTTGATTGATCTTGCTATTGGATTGACAATATTAAATATAAAAAAATTTAAAACTATTAATTTTTTACCGGCATTTATTATCGTATTCCCGGTAACATTGTTTTTTGAATATTTATAAGGAAAATCACAATTAATAATGGAGTGTAAACTTACATTTTTATTTGAAACAGAGAGCAAGGAACAATCAAACCTATGGTTTGGCGCAGATAATTGGATTTTGAAGGGTTCAAATATTTGCAAATTGCGCCTTGCTCTCTTCTTTAAAAAAAAAATTGTCTTGGCAATCTGTATCAATTTTGATACACTTATTATATGCCTCAGAATTTGAATTTTAAAGTCCTGACTGTATATTTTTACAAATCATCTGCTGGCAGTTAAACTTGACAAAAATTATCAAGAGGAATTGAAGATGAAAAATAAATCTATAGGAAGCCCATTTAATGATTTTCTTGCCGAAGAAGGTATAACCGAAGAAGTAGAAGCCGGAGCAATAAAAAAACTAATC
>WQST01000276.1 GCA_009787745.1 Lachnospiraceae bacterium | reverse complement strand
AACCGCTTGAGAGAAGAGTAGATGCAACTTTTTCTGATGAAGCATCAGAAACATTGCCGATCACAAATTTTTTATCCTTCTTAAGTCCTTCAAGCCTTCCCGAATAAGCATTATCCATTAAAAACCTCCAAATTATTAAAACTCGTTTAAACGATTAAGTTGCACCCGTAATTTCTCCCTGATTTCATCCGCCGCTTCCGTAGGTGTCCCGATATATTCTAAAGAGATAATTTCGGGCGCCGCATACGAAAGGACGAAATCAAGCAGTTCGAAATCTTCATCTTCCATCGCCTCATGCGTATCATCGGGGAAACCGCCGGCATCGCGCCCCGCGCCATTTACATGAATCTCCCGAATCCGTTCAAGCGGTAATGCCCGCAAATAATCGCGAACATCCCACCCCCTCGTCATACAAGCGATTTTCGCATGAGTTAAATCAAGTAAAAAACCGACGTCATTATCATAAATTATCTTAGCGATTTGCTCCGCCGCCGAGTAAGGAAAATAATCATAAAGCACGATTTCCTGCGGTGATTCAGGGATATTTTCTAAAAGCAGCGGAACCGCTAATTTCTTCTTAAAAATTTGCACAACCTTGGCCATCCGCTCAGGAATATCCTTGATAGACATATCAGGCGCCATATCGGCATTAGTGATGGCTAAATGAAGCCCGTAATGGGGTGAACCGCATTCGGCTAAAAGCCTGTTCGCCCTATCGAAATCAACAATTCCGCTATTTTTCATCCCCGCTGTTTCATAATGGCTCAGGCCATGTAATAAAATTGGCTTTAATGAACGCATGGTCTGAAAGTATTCATCAAAAGCGCCGAACGCTCCTGTTTTGATATAGTCAACGGACACTTGCTGATTAGTAATCAAATCAAATAACTCTAATGACCAATTACAGCCGATTTTCGCCATTTATTCCGCATCTCCACTACCTAACAAAACGATAACCTGATGAACCTTCCCGTCACTGTGGGGCGAAATTAAATTACCCTTAATTTCCTTCCCGTCAACCGTAATGGATTTAACTCCGTTCTGGGCGCCGTGCGGATTCTTCACAATGATTTCATAAGTAGCATTACGGAAACTACGTTTAGCGGAAAACTCTTTCCAGTCCTGTGAAATTTGCGGATTAATCCGTAAACCGTCATAATCGGCTTGCAACCCCAAAATCCATTCGGTCAGCGACTGATGCATCGTCGGAGCGGTTCCTGTCAGCCAGGTATGCCCGCCCTGCCCGAANCCTAAGCCGCCTCTGCCGCGGACATATTCAGGATACACATACGGCTCGCTTTTATAGCGATCCTGGTCACTTGCCAAATTCTCAGGCAGACACTTTTCATAAAAGTTAACGGCGTCCGTCCCCCTGCCTAACAGGGCGTAGCTTTGCACAAGCCACGCGTTAAGATGCATAAAAATCGAACCGTTTTCTTTCATCGCGGGCGGTTCTTTCTCCGTATTCCAGGTTCGTTCAGGCAACTCTTCGCGTTCGGAAAGCCCTGTAAAAACAGGATAGCAGATTTGCGCGCCGAACTCGCTGTCCAGATATTCTTCGACTTTCGCGATAACAATGTTCGCCCGGCTTTCGGATGCCGTTCCGCAGTTAATTCCGAAGGCTTGCGGTTCAAGGAAGATTTTCGCTTCCGCATTCTCGCTTCGCCCCAAATCTTTTTTGTCAGGAACCAAAGAGAGCGCGCGGACGTAATAGCCCTCTTCGTCGATGGCATATTTTTCGAGTGAAGCAGATATTTTCGCCGCCCGGTCCAAATATTCATCAACAAGGGCTAAATCTTTATCAGCGGCTTTAAGCAATTCGGCGGTATCGAGCAAAACCTTATATAATTGCTGTGCGACCATCACGCTTTCGACATCACGATTCCATTCGCCGTCAGTCCTTAATTCGTTAAGGTCGTCATTCCAGTCGCAATCCTTCATAAAAGGGAGGTCACGTTCACTTCGGTCGGTCCAGACACGGTCAATCGCTTTTTCGATATGTTCAAGAATCGAACCGTAAATCTCGCCTTGATTTTCATGGACTTCCGCATAAGCGACGACTTCATCTAAAAAGGCAAAATCGCCCGTTTCCTTTATATATTTAATAATTGCCATCGGCAACCAAATTGGGTCGTCGCTCGCCTGAATATCCTTATTTCCGGGTTGGTCAATGAAAAAGTTGTGGTAGCACACCCCGTTTGAAAACATTTGCGTGGCGATATGCTTAAGCGAGGATTTCACACTGTCGGCGAAATATGGCAAATTAAAATTCACATCCTGCAAAATATCACGGAAACCCCAGCCATATTCATATCCCGTATGATAACGTGATTTCATGCGGTTAAGAATATAAACGACCCGGCATTGATACTTAAGCCATTTGAAAGCGCGGTTAATTTGGGCGCTGGGGGTAGCAATGGTATACTTAGACATCATATCTTCCCACCACAAAGTAACATCATTAAGCATTCGCCTGCGTGTATCGGCGCACTTAATCATTTCCGTCATTTCTTTTAAATATGTTTTATTTTCTAAATAATAATTTTGCGTTGAACCCGCGATTAAAGCGATGGCAAATTCGGTTTTTTCACCTGCTTTCAGCGTGATCCGATTACGGAAGACCCCGCATGTCCTGCGCAAATAAGCTTGGTTCGTATTAGAAAGCGGTAGGCCGTCGGTGATTCTTAGCGGTTCCTTAAAAGTATGAAAACGGTCGCCCAAAAAACGCTCTTCATTAGTTTCATATTCGGTATCGGCGGTATTGAGAGTCGAAGTAAAAGCCGCGACATTTCCCAGCATTCCGTTAATTTGCTTGATATCATCATTTACATTTGTGCCGTGATTTCGGCGGAAAACGATCGACTTAAGGTCTTTGTCCCAATTAGCGCCGCCGAAAAAGCCATCGTTATCCCCCGCGAGCAAACGCACCAGCGCATCACCCATATGAATAGGGACGAAGGGGTAAATATCCAGTTCTTTCACATCGTTCGTTTCATTTTCGATGGTGATGTTTTGAATCCAGCCGTCGAATTCTTTGGGGACGAACATCGTTTGACTAGTTTTGACGCCGTTATATGCAGAGTCAAACTTAATATATCCAAAACCTAAAGTAGTTTTGAATTGTTGATTTTCTCTTCTGACAGGCTGCCATGTCGTGGTAAAAAAGTCGCGGGTTTTGGTATCGACGATATAGCAGTAGCGGCCTTTG
>WQST01000275.1 GCA_009787745.1 Lachnospiraceae bacterium | reverse complement strand
CACGATGAATGGTATTTCGGAAAAAGATATAAATCTGGAAATCGCCCATAAACTCAGAAAATTTCTGGAAGCGCAGGATGTTTTAGTCATTATGACCAGAGAAGATGACGAGGGTCTTTATCCTGCTAATGCTGCCAATAAAAAAGTCGAAGATATGAAGAAGCGGCTTAATATTATTGAGAATGCCAAAGCAGATTTAGCTGTCAGTATCCACCAAAACAGCTTTCAGCAAGAGAAAATTCACGGCGCACAAGTTTTCTATTTTACAACCGGTAAAGAAAGCAAAAAATTAGCGGAAACCATCCAGAAACAGATGATTAGCAGTCTTGATCCGAATAATACCCGCGTGGCTAAAGGAAATGAGAATTATTATTTGCTTAAGAAAACAACTATTCCCATTGCGATAATTGAGTGTGGTTTTCTTTCTAATAACGCAGAAGCCAAGAAGTTAACCGAAGATTATTATCAGGAAAAAGTAGCATGGTCAATCCATTTAGCAATATTGCAGTATTTGAATCAATCAAGTCAATGAAGCAATCCCTTTGACATACCGTCCGCCATTATGATATTCTTTTAAGTGGAGGAAGTATGCCGATGAAAATACAAAGCCGCGTTTTTTTAATCATTATTATGATAACCTTTATGATGATTGTTTTTAGTATGTCGATGGTTATCATGATGCACCGAACCAATGTCAAAACCGCACAGGAACAAGATCTTTCTTTTGTTGCACAAACAGCGGATTACTATGTTAGTGCAGAGATAAGAACCATAAAACTTCGCGGTGAAAAGCTGGCTTATTATTATTCTATTTCCGGCGAAACAGAGCGCCAAGCGAAATTGGATAGCTTAATTACGGAATATCAAGAATTTATCGGTGCGGCGGTGATAGACCGAGCAGGTAATTTAATTACGGCGGCAGGTAATTCCCCCGCTCATGCCGGTATCATCGAAAATCGGCATGTCAAATGGGCTTTTTATGGCAAATCAGGGATTTCCACGACTTATCCGCTTGATGGGGGGATGGTTTTTTATGTGGGGATTCCGATTCCTGATATATCTAATCAGATTCTTGTAGTGACTCTGCCCGGGCATTATTTTATTGAAATGCTGTCAACCCTTGTAATTTGGGAAACCGGCTATATATTTATTGACGACGCCGATGGTTATATTATTGCTAACAGAAATTTGGAGTGGGTTGATACACGCGCTAACTTCATATTGCAAGCTTTGGCTGACCCTGACTATGAAGATATAGCCGATACAGTTAGGCGCGGCATAAGCGGTGAGAGCGGGGTTAGCTATTTTTCGATTTCCGATGTGCCGCGTTTATGTGCATTCAGACCGATTAGCGGTTCGGACGAAGGCTGGTTTCTGGGGGTAGTCGCTCCGCTTAACGAAAGTCCGTTTAATAGTGTCGAAAGGGCGATGTTAGGTGTAGCCGTTATCTGTATTATCCTAAGTATTATTGCCGCTTTGGTTGCATCAGCTTATATTAAGAAACCATTTGAGCAAATCGCAGTCTTAAAAGAAGAAGCCGAAAATTTCGCTAAGACGAAGAGTGATTTTCTCGCGAAAATGAGCCATGAAATCAGGACACCGATGAATGTGGTGCTTGGTGTTACGGATGTAAATCTACAAAAAAAGGATTTATCTGAGGAGTATCGCGACAGCTTTGAAAAAATATATAGTGCCAGTGACCTACTTATGCATATTATTAATGATATTCTCGATTTGAGTAAAATCGAAGCAGGGAAAATGGAACTGAAAATCACAAAGTATGAAATGGCAAGCTTAATCAGCGATGTGGTTAATCAGAATAAAATTATGTTTGCCGAGAAAACGATTGCATTTTCGCTTGAAGTGGCAGAAGATATACCGATGGAACTTTACGGTGATGAATTTAGAATCAGGCAGATTCTGAATAATATTATCTCAAACGCTTTTAAATACACCGAAAAGGGTGGGGTAAGCCTGAGTTTTACTTGTGAAGAAATAAATCCGAATGAAATTAATTTGGTTTTTCGCGTAAGCGATACAGGGCAGGGGTTAAGTACGGAGCAGATTGACTTAATATTTGATGAGTATGCGCGCTTCAATAAAGATAAAAATCACGCAATCGCCGGCACCGGGCTTGGTTTACCGATTACCTACAATCTGGTAAATATGATGAACGGCGAAATTGATATCGAAAGCAAAGTTGGCATCGGCTCGACTTTTATAATTCGTTTTCCGCAGAAAAAAGCAGGAAACACTCTATTCGGTCATGAACTTGCCGAGAAATTTAAGAGTTTTCAGCTTTCAGATATTAGTCGGGAGAAAAAAGCAAAACTTGTCCGTGAAGCGATGCCTTACGGCAGAGTTTTGGTAGTTGATGATATTATCACTAATATTGAAGTGGCGAAGTTGCTTCTAAAACCTTACGAAATGGATGTCGATGAAGCGGATAGCGGGATTCAGGCGATTAACAAAATAAAAGACGGCGAGGTTTATGATATAATTTTTATGGATTATATGATGCCGGAAATAGACGGAATTGAAGCGACGAAGACAATACGCGCAATGGGTTACAAAAAACCGATTATTGCTTTGACAGCAAATGCGGTTATCGGGCAAGAGGAACTGTTCGCGCGAAACGGCTTTGATGGTTTTGTCTCCAAACCGATTGATATTCGGCAGTTAAACGATGTTTTGAAAAAATATGTTAAGCGCAGTGATCATTAATCGCTGAATATCTTTTATTTTGCCGCGAACTGTGTTAATATACTAAAGAAAATGAAGACGAAAATATACACGATTGATGATTCAAATATTGACCCTAAGATTATAAATGAAGCAGGTAATATTATTAAGCGCGGCGGGCTGGTCGCTTTTCCGACCGAAACTGTTTATGGACTCGGCGGCGACGCATTAAATGCCGATTCCGCTAACCAGATCTATGCCGCGAAAGGGCGTCCTGCGGATAATCCGCTGATTATCCATTTATGCCGTATTACTGATATAACGACGATAGCTGTGGATATTCCCGAAAGTTTTTATCTTTTAGCGGAGCATTTTTGGGCGGGACCGCTGACAATGATTCTTAAGAAGTCCTCGGCTGTTCCCGCAAGTACGACAGGAGGATTAAATACAGTCGCAGTACGGATGCCGAATCATCGAACCGCACTTGAACTGATTAAAGCCGCAGGCGGTTTTGTCGCCGCCCCCAGTGCGAA
>WQST01000274.1 GCA_009787745.1 Lachnospiraceae bacterium | reverse complement strand
CGGTCAGATTGGGAATCAGATTATAAAATTGGAACACAAAGCCCACGTCGTTGCGGCGATACGAGCATATATCGCGTTTAGAAAGGCATGATATGTCGCGTTCGTCAACCAAAACGAGCCCCGATGTCGCGGCATCCATCCCCCCTAATATATTCAGTACTGTCGTCTTGCCCGCGCCCGACGGGCCGACGATAATGCTAAACTTTCCCTGCGCCAAAGAAAAGGAAATGCCGTCTGCCGCACGAACTTTAACAGAGCCTGTTTGATATTCCCGAACTACATCGGTGAAGGTTACGTATTGATTTGCCATATTGGTTTAACTTTCTGTTGATATATTATTATATTATGATTATTGACATTATATCATGATTTTTTCGGAAATCATGCCTTCATTATATCATATTTTCAAAAAACATATTGCTTTTTTTTACGTGATATACTACTATATAGATGTAAAATGTTACTGATACCACTATATATAGTAATAAAACCAACCAACCAATGAGTAAGGAGAGTACTAAATGGACAAATTTTTCAAGTTCAAAGAATCCGGCACTAATTATCGGACTGAAACAGTCGCCGGAATCACCACATTTTTTACAATGGCGTACATAATCTTCGTGAATCCCGGTATCCTTTCGGCTTCGGGAATGTCTTGGGACGGCGTATTTGTCGCTACGATCATCGCAACCGTCGTCGGTACCCTGATTATGGGTCTTGTCGCCAATGTTCCCTATGCAGTTGCTCCGGGAATGGGACTTAATGCATTTTTTACTTACACAGTTTGCTTTGGCTTAGGGTTCGTCTGGCAAGAAGCTCTGGCAATGGTGTTTATCTGCGGGCTTATTAATATTCTGATTACCGTTACGAAAATCCGTAAAGTAATTATTAAAGCCATCCCCCGTAGTCTCCAGCTTGCAATCGGCGGTTCAATCGGACTTTTCATTGCTTATATCGGTCTCAAAAATGCGGGATTTTTAGTTTATGGTGTAACAAGCGAAGGCGTGACAGCAGGTGTCGATATCGTCCCCGAGCTTGCTCATTTCAATGACCGCGGTGCGATTGTTGCGTTGATTGGTTTATTTATTATCATTATTTTAATGTTTATGAAGGTTAAAGCGGCGATGCTCATCGGTATTATCGCTGCGACGATCGTTGCTATTCCTTTGGGCGTTGTCAGCCTGCCTCCCGCGAATGAATTATTCTCTAATAGAATGGGTGCGGTTGGCGATGTGGCCTTTTCGATTTTCGGCAACCCTGGTTTTGGCAGTCTTTTTAGTGATAGTTCCAAAATCCTTCCTGCTCTTTTAGTTATTTTTGCATTCAGTTTAACTGATACTTTTGATACAGTCGGAACCTTCATCGGTACAGGTCGGAAAACAGGCATTTTTGATGATAAAGATGAAAAAGCGTTATCCGAAAGCAGCGGTTTCAAATCAAAGATGGACAAGGCTCTTTTCGCTGATGCGATTGCGACATCAATCGGCGCTTTAGCAGGAACTTCAAACACAACGACATATATTGAGAGCGCTTCGGGTATTAATGTTGGCGGAAGAACAGGATTTACTTCTGTGGTCACAGCGGGAATGTTCTTGCTTTGCTTGCCGTTCGCCGCTTTGTTCGGTATTGTTCCCGCGCAGGCGACAGCCCCTGCTTTGATTGTGGTTGGTATTTTGATGGCTGATTCGTTTGCAGGAATTAAGTGGGGCGAATTGGAAGAAGCCGCACCTGCCTTTTTGACCGTCTTGATTATGGCGTTTGCTTATAATATTTCTTACGGAATCGCCGCAGGATTTATTTTCTACTGTGTCGCGAAAATCGTAAAAGGGAAAGCAAAAGATGTTCATCCCGTTATTTATGTCTCGACGGCATTGTTTGTTATAAACTTTATTGTTTTGGCTTTAGGGATTATTTAATTTCAGGTTATTATGATAAAATAAGCGGTCGGCTCATTGTGAGCCGACTGTTTTTAGTTCGTCATTGCGGCATGTTTGAGGAAATTTAGAAAAATGTTGACAGATTTACTGACTTATGATAATATGAACATATGAGCAGACGTACATATATAAGGAGAGGAAAATGGCACAAAAAGAAACCTGTAATTGCCTCCATCTGCCATTAGAAACGGTAGATAATATCCGTGAAATTATGCCGCCCGAAGATGCGCTTTATGATTTGGCTGATTTTTTTAAAGTTTTCGCGGATTCGACGCGGATTAAGATGTTGTATACGCTTTTTTATTCGGAAATGTGTGTCTGTGATCTGGCTTTGATGCTTTCAATGAGCCAGTCGGCGATTTCACATCAACTGCGGACTTTAAAGCAAATGAACCTTGTCAGGAACCGGCGTGAGGGGAAGACGGTTTTTTATTCACTGGCAGACGATCATATTAAATCCATTTTGAATCAAGGAATGGAGCATATTGAAGAATAGGGGGTTAAAATGACGAAAACATACATTTTGGAAGATTTGGATTGCGCTAACTGCTTGGCGAAGATAGAAAAAGAGGTTAGCAAGGTTGATGGTATCAGGGAATGCAGGATAACACTATTGACACAGAAGATGTTTATAGAAGCAGAAGAAAGTGCTGATATCAATAAAATAACAGACGCTATTAAAAAGATTGTCAAAAAATTCGAACCAAACGTAACAATTAGATAAGAGGGAATCATGAGGTATTAAATATGACGAAAAAACTACGCCAAAAGATCCACATAATTATTCTTGGTTCGATTATCTATTTAATTGCAATTTTAGCGAACGTTTTTCTCAATATCAATAACTATATCATTTTATTAGCTTTCCTGACCGCTTACTTTATAATCGGTGGAAATGTCGTCAAAACCGCTGTTCAGAATATTTTCCGCGGTCAAGTTTTTGATGAAAATTTTCTGATGACAATCGCCACTGTCGGCGCTTTCATTATCGGAGATTATGCGGAAGCGGTCGCGGTCATGCTTTTTTATCAGGTTGGCGAATGCTTTCAATCTTTTGCGGTTGGTAAATCGCGGCGTTCAATTGCGGCTTTGATGGATATCCGTCCCGATTTTGCTCATTTAAAGAAAGGTGAGGAGTTCATTAGGGTAGAACCGTCGGATGTCAGGGTCGGGGAGACAATTATGGTGAAGCCCGGAGAAAAGATTCCGTTAGACGGAACGGTACTAAGCGGTGCAAGTTTTATTGATACGGCGGCTTTGACAGGCGAAAGCATCCCCCGTGAGGCTGCCGGCGGAGATAA
>WQST01000273.1 GCA_009787745.1 Lachnospiraceae bacterium | reverse complement strand
CCCCGCCATCCACTCAAGCTTGGAAGTCCTTCTGTACCCAAGCTTCAAAGCCATGCTCCACTACCGTTTAGCCCACAAACTCTACATGAAGAACCACTTCTTTTTGGCTCGCTACATATCACAACGCGCATCACGTAAAACAGGAATCGAAATCCATCCGGGAGCCAAGATTGGGCGCGGCTTCTTCATTGATCACGGTCACGGTGTTATCATCGGCGAAACCACTATCATCGGCGATAACGTTACCCTCTATCAAGGCGTAACACTAGGCGGAACAGGAAAAGAGCAGGGTAAACGCCACCCCACGATCGGAAATAATGTCATGATCAGCGCGGGGGCAAAAATTTTGGGTTCTTTTACAATCGGCGATAATTCCAAAATCGGTGCCGGCAGCGTCGTCCTTAGCGAAGTCCCCTGCGGCTCCACCGTCGTCGGCGTACCCGGGCGCATCGTCAAACGCGAATGCGAAAAAACCCCGCAGGAAGAACTTAACCAAACCGACCTTCCCGACCCTGTCAGGGAAGATATTATCCTCCTCCAGAACTCTAACTCGGAACTAATTAACCGCGTTCTCGAATTAGAAAATCAAATGCGGCAATTAAACAAAGAATGCCATTCAAATAAATAAAGGAACCGACAATGAAAATTTTTAACACCCTCACAAGAAAAAAAGAAGATTTCATCCCGCTAAATGCCGGTCAGGTCAAAATGTATGTTTGCGGTCCGACGGTTTATAATTTTATCCATATCGGAAATGCCCGTCCGATGATTGTTTTCGATACCGTTAGGCGCTATATGGAATACCGCGGTTTAAACGTCAATTATGTCTGTAATTTTACTGACATTGATGACAAAATCATCAAAAAGGCGCAGGAAGAAAAAACTGACGCTATCGTCATTTCGGAACGCTTCATCGAAGAATGCAAAAAAGACATGCAAGCGCTGAACATCCGCCCCGCGACAACTCATCCGAAAGCAACAGAAGAAATCCCCTATATGCTGGAAATGATAGAAAATCTAATCGCCAAAAATCACGCCTATATCGCCGCCGACGGCACGGTATATTTCCGTATTCGCAGTTTTGCCGGGTATGNTAAGTTGTCACGCAAGAATTTGGACGACCTTCGTGCAGGAAACCGTTCTTTACTTGTTTCAGGAGAAGAGCAAAAAGAAGACCCCCTTGATTTCGTCCTCTGGAAACCGCGAAAAGAGAATGAACTATCATGGGAATCGCCGTGGTGTGACGGGCGTCCCGGCTGGCATATCGAATGTTCGGTGATGAGTAAGAGATATCTCGGTGATGAAATCGATATCCATACAGGCGGTGAAGATTTGATTTTCCCCCATCATGAAAATGAAGTCGCCCAATCCGAGGCGGCTAACGGAAAGCCGTTTGCCCGCTATTGGATGCATAATGCTTTCCTGAATATCGATAACAAAAAAATGTCTAAATCCGTCGGTAATTTTTTTACGGTTCGTGAAATCAGCGAAAAATATGATTTGCAAATCCTGCGCTTTTTCATGCTTTCGGCGCATTACCGCAGTCCGCTTAATTTTAGTGCCGAATTAATGGATGCCGCTAAGAACGGCTTGGAACGGATTACTAATTGTGTTGTGAACCTGAATTTTTTGCTTGCGAGCAAGCCGCCGTCATCTGATAATATTTTAAGCGAAGCGGAAAAAGATTTACTTAATCAAGCGAAAGTTTTTACGGCAAAATTCGAAACCGCGATGGATGATGATTTTAATACTGCCGACGCGATTTCGGCAATATTTGAACTGGTTAAGTTTACTAACAGTGTAGCAGACGCAAATTTATCAGGCAAATTTTTGGCATCCTTAAAGGAGCAGATTATTTTGTTGTCTGATATTTGCGGTCTTTTAATTGAAAAAAAGGAAGAAATTCTCGACGAGGAAATCGAGCGGTTAATCACCGAACGCGGATTGGCAAGAAAAGAAAAGAATTTCGCCCGTGCCGATCAAATCCGCGATGAACTGCTAAGTAAAGGAATAATTCTGGAAGATACAAGGGAAGGCGTCAAATTTAAAAGGGCTCTTCCGGTCAGAAATGATAAAGTCAATTAAAAGAACAGTAAGATAGTGGAGACTTTTAACATGCAAGAATCATATTTAGACCTCATAAAAAGCGAATTTGACCTGCCGTCAGTCGATATCCGCACATATTCTCCGCTGGCGTTAGCGTATATCGGCGATAGTGTTTTTGATATTATTATCAGGACTATTATTGTCGGACAAGGTAATTCAAGCAGTCATGATTTGCATATTCAAGTCGCCAAATATGTCAATGCAGGAACGCAGGCTTCGATGATTGAAGCACTATTACCGCTGCTTAGCGAAGAAGAACTTTCCATTTATAAACGCGGGCGTAATGCCAAGACGGCGACGACTGCCAAGAATGCCACCATTCAGGATTACCGCAAAGCAACAGGGTTCGAAGCTTTGGTTGGTTATCTATATCTTAATTCGCAAATGGCGCGCATCTTAGAATTAATGAAAATGGGAATATATAAGAAAACATCTAAATGAGGATTAAATGAAAACAGACAACGAAATAAATCAAAACAGCCAAACCATTGAGGGGCGCAATCCCGTTTTAGAAGCCTTTCGTGCCGGGAAAACCATTGATAAGCTATATATTCTGGACGGTTGCCAAGACGGGCCGGTTGCTTCAATAAGGCGGGAAGCCGCAAAACATGACACGGTCGTCAGATATGTCGCAAAAGAACGCCTTGACCAATTATCCCAAACTGGAAAACACCAAGGCGTTATTGCCATGGCGGCCGCTTACCATTATTCCGAAATTTCAGATATCCTCGAAAACGCCGCCAAGAAAGGTGAACCGCCTTTCATTATCTTCCTTGATAATATCGAAGACCCCCACAACTTAGGCGCAATCATCCGCACAGCCAACTTAGCCGGCGCTCACGGCGTCGTCATTCCCAAAAACCGCGCCGCCCTTCTGACAGCAACCGTCGCCCGCACCTCAGCAGGCGCCCTTAATTATACCCCTGTCGCCAAAGTAACCAATCTGACCCAAACCATCGCCGACCTCAAAAAACAGGGTTTATGGTTCGTCTGCGCCGACATGCAGGGAACAACCATGTACGACCTGAACTTAACGGGCCCAATCGGCTTAGTCATCGGCAACGAAGGTTCAGGCGTCAGCCGTCTCGTCAAACAAAACTGCGACCTAACCGCCGCCATCCCCGTCCGCGGCGACA
>WQST01000272.1 GCA_009787745.1 Lachnospiraceae bacterium | reverse complement strand
CCGCCGATAATTACTTCCGTATCTGTTTTTCCCGACATATTACACCTCATGCATAAACTACTTGTTAATCAACACTTTAATATCAGCTAAGAAGCCCGGTATATTTTCTTTTATCATTTCAATATCATTCTCTATCCCGGCATTTTCAATCTTTGATGCTAATAAAGCGAGTTCGGTTTTGTCGATCTTTTGTAAAGCAAGCCTGATTCCCTGAATTGCCATAATAAATAACTTGATATCATCACCGCGCCGATATCCGTATTCATGAATATTTTCTAAGATAGCTACTCTGCCAAGTGCATCTTTTGTGAATACATCCATCATTTCCTCAAAGCTAACGACTGTTTTCGCATTCTGAACTTCTAATTTCTTCGCTTCAAGTTCGCGTCTGGCAGCGTTAACCTCTTCCGTCGGATGGCGGTCACGAATAAGCTTATTAAGGCAAGTATTCAAATGCCTGATATCAATCGGTTTGGAGATAAAGTCGTCAAAACCGTTCTCCATAAACATTTCCGCTTTACCGACTAAGGCATTCGCCGTTAAAGCAACAATCGGTTTTTTGTAGCCCATTAAGCGAATCAGCTTTGCCGCTTCGATTCCGTCCATCTGCGGCATCATATGATCCATAAAGATGATATCATAAGAACCGCCGCTTCTGATTTTATCAATTGCTTCAAAACCGCTTCTGACCATATCGATTTTTAGCCCGTATGGCGCAAGAAAACCTTTCGCCACGAAGAGGTTCGTATCAACATCATCAACAATCAGCACCTTTCCGTAAGGCATATGCTCACGGACAATATCGGCGCCTTTTACGCAGCGGCCATGGAAACTAAATTCCTGCAATTGCTTAACCATATCAGAACCAATCGGAGGCGCTCCGTCGAAATCCTGTAAAATACTGACCGTAAAAGTAGAACCGACATCCAGCTCACTTTCGACATATATTTCGCCTTTCATGATATCAAGCAAGCGCTGGACGATCGTCATACCCAATCCGACACCTTCAATTGCACGGCTTTCTTCCGAGTTGAAGCGGGTATACTCATCAAATATTTTACTGATTTGTTCCTGTGTCATGCCTCTGCCTGTATCGCTGATCGTAAAAATAATCTTAACATACGGCTTGTTCACAATATATTCTACCGCGGCGCCCATTGTAATCACGCCCATATCGGTATATTTAAAGGCATTGGAAAGTAAATTATTAAGGATTTGCTTAATTCTCAGTTCGTCGCCGATTAGTTCGCTCGGTATTGTCTCATCAAGCTCTAATTTGAAGTCAATCGTTCTGCTGCCAAGCCGCATGATATTCATATGCACGGTATCATTAATCAGGCTCGGAACGTCATATTTGACTTTTTTGACTTCCATCTTTCCTGCTTCAATCTTCGATAAATCCAACATATCATTGATAATATGCAAAAGTGTATATCCTGCATCGTGGATTTTCAGCAAACCTTCCTGAACGGTTTCGGAAATCTCCGCGTCTTGCAGCTGGATTTCCGTGATGCCCAAAATCGCGTTCATCGGCGAGCGAATTTCATGGCTCATCGCGGCAAGGAAAGAAGATTTAGCGAGATTAGCCGCTTCGGCGTCTGTCCGCTCTTGTGTGACCGACTGTAATTTTTCGATCATTTCTTTTTCATCACGTAAATCCCTCGTATATCCCGCGACAATATATTCATTTCCGAACTCGGCTCTTATTAAAGTAATCTCACACGGAATCAAGGCGCCGCTATTCGGATTCCGATGAATCCATTCAAACCGTGCATATCCGTGCTCAAAAGCTTCTGTTACATAGTGAAGCGCCTTACTGTTAGAATCCCGGCCGCAAGGTTGGCATTCCGGCGATAACTCAAAGAATCTGGTGCTGTATTCTTCTTTACTCGTCAAATCGAAGAATCGTACCGCTTCTAAATTACAGTCAACATGCTTACCGTCCTTAGTCCAAAAATTCGCACACATCGGCATTGTATCAAACATAACCTGAACACGTTTGGTCGCCCTATCCTTAGCTCTATTGATCATAATTAACAAAAGGCTCAAGATAGCCGCCAAACAAATACCTAAGACCGTTAAGAAAATCGCCATGTGAGTAAGGCTTTGGAAATATGTTTTGGTCGGCGTAACAGTTCCTAATATCCAACCATTATCAAGTCTTTTAAAGAAAATTGACGAACGGTCGCCCAAATACGAAGACCAATCATACATCCCGAAGTCCAGACCGTCATTTAAATCAGACGCTATCGCCTCTCCGTTTTCAATCATATTTAGATTTCGTCCCAAATAAGAGCTGTTAGGATGGACGACAATTTCTAGGTTCCGGTCAAATAAAACACCATAACTGTCTTCTGTCAGCTTAGTATTGATTACATAGTCGGCGATTCGTTCAAGCATAACATCAAGAACTACCACCCCCAAAGGATGTCCGTCGTCATCGAAGATCTGACGCGCAAATGAAATCGTTATCAGTCCCATCGATAAATCCAGATACGGCTCCGTAACCCCGACCTCACCTTGCGCCGAAATCGCCGCTTCATACCATGGGCGGTTCTGCGGAACATAATCGTCAGCGGGAACCCAACCATTGCCTGCATGAAACTGACCGCCGAAACAATCGAAAACTCCGTAAGCACCCATCATATACGACATTCTATCATCTTCGTCTTGCATATATCCTGTCAAATCGGTGAGAAATATCTGAATCGATTCATAATCGTTGTCATTAAGAATCATATGTCTGATCGCTTCAGCAATCCCTGCCAATGTAGTACTTGCTTCTAACAAATCCGCTTCAATAAAAGATTGGGCGCCTGCCAGAGTACTTTTCGCATTACTTACCAAATGGTCATTTTCAATTCGGCTGGTATATAAATAACTGGAAACAACCATTAAAAAGAATGCCAAAATAACAATAATTACTTGTCCTGTACTGTTTAACCTTTGTGTAGTAAAATTTATAATTTTAGATTTCATAAGATTATTTATCCTTATTAAGACATCTTTTCCGAAACAGATGTCCGTTTTTATGCAGTAAAATGACATATCCCCTATATTAAAAACAATTAATTGTATCACACTTAAATCACATTTACAAGATGGTAAGTTGTTCAAACTGCTCAAAATCTTGCTCATATTTTAGTCCTAAGTGATGATAAGCTAAGTCTGTGGCAGTCCGGCCGCGCGGGGTACGGTTAAGAAGCCCGTTTTTGAGAAGGTATGGTTCATAAACATCTTCAATGGTTCCTGCATCTT
>WQST01000271.1 GCA_009787745.1 Lachnospiraceae bacterium | reverse complement strand
GACGTCGGAGGAATTTTGCGGAAGGCTTATTAATGAGAAACGTCTGGCAGTTGTTCCCGGTACGGCTTTTGGTGCTTGCGGTGAAGGGCATGTCAGATGTTCATATGCTTACTCGATTGATAACATTAATAAAGCGTTATTCCGTCTCAATGAATTTATTAATTCGCTTTAGGAGGTAATGCAAACTGAACAGTACGGAAAATGATGTTTTGGAATTTGTAAATGAAAGTGATATCAAATTTATCAGGTTAAATTTTTGTGATATTTTCGGTATGCAAAAAAATATCTCGATTATGTCGGAGGAACTTAAGTCGGCTTTTAAAACAGGTGTATCTTTTGACGCGCATTCGATTAAAGGTTTTGACGGGACGCATTCGGATTTAGTATTGGTTCCTGATCCGGCGACAATCTCATTGCTTCCTTGGCGCCCGGGATCGGTTGCGCGTTTTTACTGTGAACTGAAAAATTCGGACGGTACAGATTTTTTGTTTGACACAAGAACGCTTCTGAAGAAATCCGCCGCCCGTGCTGCCGCGATGGGATATACTTGCAAAATAGGGACAGAATGTGAATTTTATCTTTTTAAAACCGATGAAAACGGCGAACCGACTAATATATTGTTTGATAAAGGCGGTTATCTTGACATCGCTCCGCTTGACCGCGGCGAGGATATCAGGCGTGAAATTTGTTTGACGCTTGAAGAAATGGGGGTCAAACCGGAAGCTTCATATCATGAAGAGGGACCGGGGCAAAACGAAATAGACTTTATGTCAAGTGATGCGCTTACCGCCGCGGATAATTTTCAAACCTTTAAAACAGTCGTTAAAGCGATTGCTACCCGTAACGGGTTACATGCTTCGTTTATGCCCAAACCGATTTTGGATGCCCCCGGCAGCGGAATGCATGTAAATCTGTCTCTTTTTAAGAATGGCAATAATATTTTTAGTAAAAATGAAGAACATTCGGATGTCGCCGAAAGTTTCATCGCCGGTATATTTAATAAGGTGCCTGAAATAACGGCTTTCCTTAATCCCCTTGATAATTCTTATGAACGTTTGGGGAAAGTAGGCGCACCGAAATATGTATCATGGTCGCATCTGAATTATGCGCAAATGGTAAGGATTCCCGCGGCTGTTAATGAAAAAGTGAGAATGGAACTTCGCTCCCCCGACCCGTCGCTGAATCCGTATCTCGCGTTTTCGCTCCTTATTGAAGCAGGGCTTAACGGGATAGAAAACAATATGGTACTTCCTCCGACTGTTGATGAAGAATTATTTTCAGCGGATGAAAGCATTGTTAAATCATTGGGGATGTTACCGATCAGTTTGGCAAAAGCGATTGAACTTGCCGAAAACAGTGATTTCATCAAGAATGTACTGGGAGATGAATTACTGAACAAATATCTGGAACTTAAGAAAACAGAAATAGCTGATAAGAATTATGATATAAAAGAGAAGTTTTATCGGGATAAATATTTTAACATCGTGTAAGGAAAGAGCGAATATCAGAAAAGGGGTATCGGCATGATTGAAAGCGCTTTAATAGTTTCAAGAACAGATAAAAGCGCCGCCATATTTAAAGATGTACTAAATTCTGCATCAATCAATCAAATCATTTTTATGCAAACGTGCGGTGAAGCACGCAGGATTCTTTTAGAGCGGGAATTTGATTTAGTAGTTATCAATGCGCCGCTCCAAGATGAATCAGGGGAAAATCTATCCCGCTATATTGCTTCCAAAAACATCGCGCAAGTTATATTAGTTGTAAAAAATGAATTTTTTGATGCCGTATCGGCTGTTTGTGAAGCGGATGGCGTACTGACGATAGCGAAACCGGTCAGTAAAACGATATTATGGTCCGCAATATCATTAGTTAAATCTGTCCACAATAGAATAAATAAAATTCAGAATGAAAACGAAAAGCTGAAACAAAGAATTGATGATATCCGTGTCACGGACCGGGCAAAACTCATACTAATAACATATATGAGTATGAGCGAGAAAGAAGCACATCGATATATTGAAAAACAAGCGATGGATTTAAGGACGACGAAAAGGGCGATTGCGGAAGGTATCTTAAAGACATACGAGAATTAGGAAAAAATGATAAAAATAATTGATTACAAAGCGGGTAATGCCCCGAGTGTTTTACATGCGGTGCGTCATTTGGGATTTACGGCGGACTTTGCTCATCGTCCGCAGGATTTAGAAGATGCGACGCATATTATTTTGCCCGGTGTCGGCAGTGCGAAAGCGACGATCAGTTCTTTACGTGAAATGGATATGATTGATACGCTCGAAAATTTGGTGCTTAAAAAAAAGGTGTTTTTTCTCGGGATATGTGTTGGTTTACAGATTCTTTTTGAGTATAGTGAAGAAGAAAATGTAAACTGTCTTGGTTGGTTTAAAGGTAAAGTAGTTAAATTCGATCCCGAAAAAGTCAGGGTTCCGCAGATGGGATGGAACGAAGTTACTTTTACCGCTCCTTTTCTTACTAAAAGCGACGGCTATTTTTATTTCGTAAATTCCTATTATGCCGTACCAAAAAATGAATCCGACCTATGGGGAGTCGCCGATTATAACGGAAAGTTCACAGCCGCTGTGCGGCGTGAGAATATCTTCGCGACCCAATTCCATACCGAAAAGAGCGGAGAAGCGGGGCTTTCATTGTTAAACGGTTTTCTTAGTTTAAATGATTAAAGCTTCATAACAGTTATTTTGGCATGGAGGTTAAGTATGCTAACCAAACGATTGATTGCTTGTTTTGACATAATTGACGGTAGGGTCACGAAAGCGGTTCGTTTTAAAGATAATATTGATGTCGCACCTGCTGAAGAACTTGCAAGTACGCTTTATGAAGCGCAGATTGATGAGTTGATTTTTTATGATATTACAGCAAGCGCCAAGAAGCGCGGGATAGATATTGAGACGGTCAAAAAAGTCGCGAAGCGCGTTTTTATTCCGTTCACTGTCGGCGGCGGCATTAAGGATTTAAACGATATGTATGAAGCCCTCAAAGCAGGAGCGGAAAAAATCAGCATTGATTCAATGGCGGTAAGGAATCCGCAGATTATCGCGGAAGGGGCAAAAGCATTTGGTTCACAGTGCATTGTTTTATCTACTCAGGTCAAAAAATCGGCGGGAATGCCGAGCGGGTATGAAGTTTATATTGACGGCGCGGCTTTAGCAACAGGGATGGATGCAATTGAGTGGATTAAACGGGGGCAGGCGCTGGGCGCGGGGGAGATTTGTGTTAACAGTATTGATAACGAC
>WQST01000270.1 GCA_009787745.1 Lachnospiraceae bacterium | reverse complement strand
TGGCAATGCGGACGGTATCATCTTTGCTTCCGTCATTAATGATTAAATATTCGATTGTGTCGATTCCAAGCAGTTCCTTTGGCAGGTCATTTAAAGTAATCGCTAATGTTTCTGCTTCATTGTAACAAGGAATTTGGATTATTAGTTTCATTTGGCTCCTATCAACGCAACAATCTTATCTGCCATTCGCTCCCATGAGAATTTATCATTTAATACTTTGATATATTCGCGAAATTCATTTGGCCGCTTTTCAACTTCTGCAAAAAAGCGGAGAACAGCTTTGGCTAAAAGTTCAGGTTTCTCAGGTTCAACGATAAATCCTGTTTTTCCTTCTTCGACGACATCGGGAAGCCCGCCGACATTTGTTACAACGACGGGTTTTTCGAAGCCGTAGGCTATCTGAATAATGCCGCTGCCGGTTGCTGATTCATATGGTAAAATGACTAAATCAGCCGCGGAAAAGTATTTTTCGACATCGCGGTTAGAGACATATTCATCGACAATATGAATGTTATCACGGATGCCAAGATTATATATCAGATCAAGGTATAATTGCTTACCATCGGCGAAGTCGCCAACGACCCAAAGGTCGATATTAATTAATTCTTCTTTCACGTAAGGCAGTGCTTTTAGCAGATGCTTTAAACCTTTATAATCACGAACAAAGCCGAAAAATAAAATAACGGGTGTTGTTGTATTGATGCAAAGTAATTTTCTGGCGGCTTCTTTTTCGATATTCTCAAATTTAAAAATATTATATGTCGGATGCGGGCTTAAAAGATAGTTAGCCGTCGGCTTAACAGAAAGTAAATCTTTCTCATCCAATTTAGTATGAACAATAAATCCGTTACCATATCGCAATATTAATTTTGCCAGAAAGCGATCGAGAGGAAAGCGCTCATGCGGAAAAACATTATGGCAAACAAAAATAATTCGGTGCTTCCTTAATAATTTCAGTAGGACGAAATAGCAAGGTGCGAAATAAGGATGCCACCACTGTAAAATTACAGCATCAAATTTTTGCTTCTTAATCTGTGCGCCTGATGTAATCCAGTTTAAAGGGTTCATGGTATGAAGTATATATTCGGTATCAGAAACGACAAAAGAATCATCACGCGCATCTTTTTGTTCTCTGCGGAATAAAAACTTGGGATACTGAAACTTGAATGAGTACATAAATGTTTGATGATGTTCGCGAAGTGTTTTGCATAATAATCCGGTATAGTGGGATATACCGCCTTTATATGGATAAACAGGCCCTATTAAAGCGATTCGCACGATAACCTCCTAAGTTAAAGACAACATTCTCTTTTGCTATAATTCAATCAGATATATCGGGCGGGGCATCATCGGGAGCGAGGTCGTCCATAGTGTCCGAATTATCGGTATTATCAGTATTACCATTATTTTCATCAATTTCATCATCATCCATGATAGCATCATTGGTCATGTCGCTGTTTAATAAGTCATCATCAATATTAAGTTCACTAAAATCCGGCATAACGGCTTCCATGCTATAAACAATGCTCAACTTCAAATCACCTGATTTCCAAGGTGCGCTGCTGCCGATATCAATATCGCCTAAGATAGTGAATAAGAAAACGCTGTCTTCATTCAGGGAAACGAAATTTCCATCGTCATCATAGTTGGCTGCTTTCAAATGAATTGTAAGAACTTCCCCTTCGGCATTGTCGGTGATGATGAAATCATCATTCCGATGGTCATATAATTGCTCGACGGTCAAATCGGCCAGTTCACCATTCAAATCAATTAGCGGATGGACGATATGCCTGAGAAACATAAAAACAGCCTTTTCGTCTCGGCTTTCTGAGCGATTCGGTGCTTCGGTCAATGATAAAAAGGTGCCATTATCAGAATAGGTATACATTAAATCTTTGATTTGTAATTCGATATCGACATTACTGTAATTAATAATACTATACTCAGGTGAAAAAAGAGTACCGTTTCTGCCGAAATTAAAAGGGTCGAGGTAAAAATCAATAGTCGTCGGAATCCCCACTTGGATCTTTATGTCGTCGGAGTCGGTGAATATTTCTTCGATCAGATGTTTATCTTCGCTATCAAGATTATCATCTTCTTCAGGGACTTCACCATCCACAGGGATGTCGTCTTCCGAATGACCGCCTTCCTCAAGACTATTTATGTCGGTGGCAGATAGTATGCTATCAATAATATCAGAATAAGTAATTTCATCGGTGGCATTAATTATTAAAAGCGGATTATAACATAAAACGGCTACTAAAAATGCCGGTAAAATTGTCGCAAGTAATTTTTTTCGCTTCATATACATAATCTCACCTTTCATATCTTTATATATCGTCATGATTTTTGATTTCATTATTCATTATAACGCAAAAGTTTGTATTTGGAAATAAAAATATAACGTAAATGCCCAAAGTAAGATGTTTATTAATAGCCATTGCCGGTTCCTCCTATTTCCACAATACCGGAACCCTTAGCATAACAAGTAAAGTATAAATATTTTCACAGTAAATGTAAGCCATAATTATTCTTATAGTAAATGTATGGTGTTGGAACAATGGGGGTTGCGTTTAGTTTGAAAATTGAGGCCAATTCACATATTATAAATACTCGCTTCGCTAATATTGATTACTTAACTTAAGCATGGTATAATGACGTTAGTCATTATACCGGCGCGGTTTTAGTGCGCGCCCATAGCCGCCTTACGGCGGCGGGAGGGCATAAAACCGCTACAGAAACTAAATAAAAATTATAAACGGAGGGACGATATGACATACCGCGAACAATACAATTTTTGGCTGACAGATTCCTATTTCGACGAAGCAACCCAAGCCGAACTGAAAGCAATCGAAAATGATGAAAAAGAAATTGAAGACCGTTTTTATAAAGAACTGGAGTTTGGGACAGGCGGACTGCGCGGCGTACTCGGTGCAGGAACCAACCGCATGAACCCCTACACCGTTAGAAAAGCCACTCAGGGTCTTGCCAATTACATCCTAAGCCAAGGCAGTGACGACCTCCAAAAAATAAAAGACAAAGGTGTCGCCATCGCTTACGACTCGCGTAGGATGTCGCCCGAATTTGCTGATGAAGCCGCTCTTTGTCTGGCGGCAAATGGCATAAAAGCCTATGTTTTTGCCGAACTGCGCCCGACCCCTGAACTGTCTTTTGCCCTTCGTGAACTTAATTGCATCGCCGGAATCGTAATTACCGCCAGTCACAACCCGCCCGAATATAACGGCTATAAAGCCTATTGGGAAGACGGCGCGCAGAT
>WQST01000269.1 GCA_009787745.1 Lachnospiraceae bacterium | reverse complement strand
ATGCTATCGTTTTAGCCTGTTCCGATTCGCGAACCCCCCCCGAAATATTTTTTGACCAAAAATTAGGCGATCTTTTCACGATTCGTAACGCGGGGAATATCGCCGACGATTCTGCAATCGGTTCGATTGAATTCGCGGTGTCCGTGCTTAAAGTTCCGCTCATAACAGTCGTCGGTCATAATGAATGCGGCGCCGTTTTGGCGGCATATCAAAATATCGGCGCAAGCGGTAAGCTAAAAGTTGTTTTGGATTCTATCAAACCTGCTTTAGAAGGAAGCAAAGATGAAAACGAAGCAATCAATGCCAATATAATTAATACCGTCAATAAAATCAAAGAAAATAATGTGGTTAAAGAGCATCACACGGCTGTTTTAGGCGCACATTACAATATCAAAACAGGCGTCGTAAATTGGGTAGTGTGAAGGTATCATATGAGACAAACCAAATCAATCAAGGATTCAAAAACTAAACAAGTTCATCTTTTACGGTATGAAGATATCAACGGTGCAGGGCGTTTGTTCGGCGGGAAATTAGTAGCGTGGATTGACGAGGTCGCTGTTATTACCGCCAGACGCCATTCGGAAATGAAAGTTACGACAGTCGCAATCGACCATCTCCAGTTCATTAACCCTGTCTTTCTCGACCAGTTAGTAATCATTGTCGGATGCGTAACTTATGTCGGAAATACGACTATCGAAGTGCGGGTCGATACCTTTCTCGAAGAACTTTGCGGAAAAAAATCCAAGGTAAACCGTGCTTATGTATCAATCGTTGCGCTTGACGCAAATAACCGGCCTTCGCCCGTACCTTTCGATATCATGCCTGAGTCTGATGAAGAAAAAACCGAATGGGAAGATGCCCTGGAACGCGTCGAGCTTCGTAAGCAAAGACGATTAGAAGGCCTCTAAATTCTCTCATATTTAATAAATTCATAAGCAATATCAAAATAAGTCTGTTCGTCACTATCGGCGGTTATTTGCCATTCCTCCATTTCATCGAGATTCGGAAAATAAGAATCCGCGGCATACGCATGGTCGATTTTCGTAATATGCGCGGTATTACAATAAGGCAAAAGCAAACGGTAAATGCTTTCTCCGCCGATGATGAAAATATCTTCCGGCGGATATTTTCCCAATTCATCAAGCAGCTGCGGAAGGTTATGAGCGACTGCCGCATTCTTTACCTTATAGTTCGGATTGGTTGACATAATTATGTTGGTGCGCCCTTTCAGGGGAAGCCCGCCCGGGAATGTACTTAGGGTTTTGCGCCCCAAAACAATGACTTTCCCCATTGTTTCACTTTGAAAAAGCTTAAGGTCAGCGGGAATCCGAATCAGCAAATCCCCCTTGTTGCCAATAGCCCAATTTCTGTCTACAGCGGCGATGATGTTCATTTGTTTGTTTCTCCTAGTATATCCTCCTGAGCGCAAGCGAGGATCTCACGTTCATTCTTGCTTAACCTTCGGCTCAGAATGGTATAATCTAATCTCTTTAAACTGCTATCGGAATATTCTTTATCTGCGGTCCTGTTTCATAGCCATCAACCCGAACGTCATTACGGGTAAACTTGTAAAAATCGTTAATTTCAGGATTAAGCCAAAAAGTCGGCGGCGGATAAGATTCTCTTTTAATCAACTCTTTAATTATCGGGACATGCCGGTCATAGATATGAGCATCGGCAATCACATGCACGAACTCGCCTGCTTCCATCCCGCAAACCTGCGCCATCATATGAACCAAAACAGCATACTGAACCACATTCCAATTATTCGCCGCCAAAATATCCTGTGACCGCTGATTAAGAATCGCATTCAAGGTAAGCTTGTCCGCACCTTGCCTCTGGGTCACATTAAAAGTCATGCTATAGGCGCAAGGATACAGATTCATTTCCGCTAAGTCCTGATGAACATAAATATTAGTCAGGATACGCCGGCTAAAAGGATTATTTTTCAGGTCAAAAATAACCCTGTCAACCTGATCCATCATCCCTTCCCGATAATTATGCTTAACTTGCATCTGATAGCCATATGCTTTGCCAATCGAACCGTCCGAATCAGCCCATTCATCCCAGATATGGCTGTTAAGATCATTAACATTATTAGACTTCACTTGCCAAATCCACAGCATTTCATCAACGGCACTTTTTAGGGCGGTCCGGCGAAGGGTCATAATCGGAAATTCCTCCCGCAAATCATAACGGTTTACCACTCCGAATTGTTTAATCGTATAGGCGGGTGTGCCGTCTTCCCACCGCGGGCGCACTTTTTCCCCTTCGGTACTCGTACCGAAATTAAGAATATTTTGGCACATATTGATAAAAATTTGATCGGTTTTATTCATTCTATCCTTAAATTGATCACATTACGGGCGAACCCGCAATGACGTAATTGTTTTAATGTTTCGTTATATGATTATCATACTTATCACACAAGGAATTAATCTGATCGGTAAAGTGTTGTAAATCCTTATTCGAACGTCCTTCACTTTTGTTGATAATACTAAGCAACCGCTGCCCTGCCGCCAGTAAACGGGAAAAAATATTAGCGACGGCTTTAGTTTTCGGCCCAATCGGAACCGCCGCCGCCTTATATTCAAATGTTCCTGTCAATAAGTTAAACTTTGTGCCGCTATACGGCACATAGGCATCATAATCATACTCATTAATCAAGCATTCGGCAAAACTCTCACTGACACTATCTTCCCCATGGATAACGAACACCATCTCCGGGCGCTTTGTAAAGCCGCCAATCCAATCCAACAGCCCGCCTTTATCCGCATGGCCGGAAAGCCCTGCCAGCGTTACAATACGCGCGTTTACTTCGATTGATTCACCGAAAAGCTTAACCGTCTTAATTCCTTCTAACAAAAGCCGTCCCAGCGTTCCTAAAGCCTGATACCCGACGAATAAAACCGTACATTCACGACGCCATAAATTATGTTTTAAGTGATGCCTGATCCGCCCTGCTTCACACATTCCCGACGCGGAAATAATAACCTTCGGCACAGTATCGGAATTGATAAATTTCGATTCTTCGCTCGTGATTGATAAGCGCAAACCGGGAAAAGAAATCGGGTTAATACCTTTTCTGACAAGTTCCATCGCTTCTTCATCAAAGCATTCGATCTCATTTTTGTGGAAAATACCCGTCGCTTCCACCGCCAACGGGCTGTCAACATAAACAGGGAAATTCTCATACCCCTTAACAAGCCCCTCGTCTTTTATTTTCCGCAGGAAATACAAAATTTCCTGTGTCCTTCCCACCGCAAAGGAAGGGATTACTAAATTCCCGCC
>WQST01000268.1 GCA_009787745.1 Lachnospiraceae bacterium | reverse complement strand
TGCCGAACATGAGGGGCAAAAAAAAGTCTATTGCGGCGGATGGCATGACGCGGGTGATCTTTCGCAGCAGACGCTACAGACAGGCGAGGTGGTACATGCTTTGTATGAAATGGCGGAAAAGGTAAAAGACGACACGCTTTTGTATAATCGGTTGATGGAAGAGGCGGGCTGGGGGCTTGATTTTTTGATCAGGACGCGCTTTGCTAATGGGTATCGCGCAACGAGTGTCGGATGTATGCGCTTTACGGATCAGATCATCGGCAATGCCGATGATGAACCTGTTCGTGTGGGGAACAGATCTTTTGATAATTTTGTGATGGGCGCGATTGAAGCTGCGAGTGCCCTTAGATTGCAGGAATATGATTTGGATAAATCATTTATTGCGATAAAAGCGGCGCGGGAAGATTTTGACTATGCGCATCGGCGCTTTATGAGTGTCGGTATCGAGGAAGGAATGGACAAGGAACATACTTACAATGCGGGTTTGTCGCAGTATTATGCGGCGGCGGCGTGGTGCGGGGGGCAGATATATAAGGTGAGCGGAGAACTTTATTATGCTTTTGAAGCCGCCAAATACGGTAAGAAGTTACTGGCGTGTCAGGATATTGGAAATGCAGATTTAGCGTTTGACGGTTTTTTTTACCGGGATATGGATAAAGAGGTGATTACACATTTTAATCATCAGGGACGCGACCATCTTTATACATTGGCTTTGGTGACATTATGCGAGATAGAGAAGGATAATTATCAACGTAAAACGTGGGAATATGCTTTGAAGCGCTATGGTGCGTATTTAAAGACGATGCGCAAGTTTGCTTCGCCGTATGGGATGCAGCCTTCGGGCGTCCATGCCTACAATGAAGCACTTGATGCGGAAACGTTTCGTTTTATGCATTTTTATACTGATTATGAAACGGATAAAGATAATTATCAGGCGCAGCTTGCGGCGGGGATTAAGTTAAATGATAAGTTTTGCATACGTCAATTCCCGATTTGGTTTTCATTTAGGGGTAATTCGGCGGTTATCTTATCAGCGGGAAAGGCGGCGGCGATGATTGGGCGTTATTTCGGTGATGAAAAGCTTCTGGATATAGCGCGCGACCAATTGTATTGGAATGCGGGGAAAAATCCCTTTGCGCAGTCGCTGATGTATGGCGAGGGTGCTAATTATGCACAGCAATATGCATCGCTTTTGGGTGAAACGGTCGGTGAAATGCCTGTTGGGATTCAGACTCGCGAAAATGAAGACGTCCCTTTTTATCCGTCGGCTAATTACTGTACGTACAAAGAGGTTTGGATGTCGGTAATCGGGCGGTGGTTGTATGTTTTGGCGGATATTTTGTAATTTATCTTTATCTTCCAATTATTAACAAACTATGTTATGATGATGTTTAAGTACAAGTTAACAAAAGTCAGTTGCTTATGTGTCGGTATTAAATACACCACTATTTAGTGTAAAAAGGAGATGTTGTTTGAAAAATCATTTTTTTGAAATCATCAAGGCTTATATTTGGCAGATAATCACTATTTTTTTAGCATTGATACTGATGATAGCAATAAGCTTTTACTTTGGCGATAAAAGTGTCAGTGAGCAAGTTAAGCTTCTGAGCGAAGAGACCATGAATACGATCGAAACGGAGGTAACTTCAAGCCTTAATATGGCGGAATATCAGTTTGAAACGATTTTTGAGGATTTGCATAAACTGATATTAGCCGGCGCGGATAATGATGAGATATTATCATTTATGTATTCGATCCGCAGGGAATATAAAGACACGGGAAGGATGCCTGAATTCATGTCGACATACGGGTATATTAACAAGGCTCTGCTGTTTGATGATGATTGGGTTCCCGAAGAGGATTATAGCCCCTATGAGCGCCCCTGGTATGACGGAGCGATTCACAACCATAATTTAATTTTCTTTTCCGAACCATATATTGATGCGCGAACAGGAAAGATGGTTATTTCTTTTTCCCGCCGTTTAGTTGACGCAAGCGATAATTTCATCGGTGTTTTCGCGATGGATTTGGAAATATCGCGAATAACGGATTTTATTGCTAATCAAAGCATTGGCGGCAAGGGGTACGGCGTTTTTATCAGTGACAGTCTGAAAATTGTCTCTCACCGTGATAAGAGTTTGATCGGCAGGCCTGTAAAAGATGCGGGAAGCGGCTACGTTGCTTTATCAAAGCTGATGGAAGAAGGAAAGAATATTTCGGTCGAGCGTTTTACCGATACCGACGGTACCGACAGTATTGCCTTTTTTCGACCGATTTTCGACGGCTGGCATATTGGGATGATCGTTCCGAGCAATGTTTATTATAATCAAATTTATCATATGATTTTACTTCTCGTTATCACGGGTATCGTGTTAATCGGGATTCTTTGCTATATTTTCATAAAAGTTACGCATGATAAACTTAAATTCGAAGAAGACAGCCGGCAAAAGAGCAAGTTCATCGCTCGTATCAGTCATGAAATGCGGACGCCGATGAACGCTATCTTAGGCATGTCCGAAATTGCGGGGAAAACTGACGACAGTAAGAAAATAGCTTATTGCTTAGAGCGAATTAATGACGCTTCGATTCATTTACTGGACGTTATAACAGATGTCCTTGATTTATGCAAAATTGAAGCGGGTGATATTGAGATTAAGCCGAGCGATTTTGTTGTTAAGGAAATGTTGAATCGGGTTATTTCGGTTTTCAGCTATAATATGTCCGAAAAACATCAGGAACTTACGGTTCATATCGGTAAGCAAGTACCAAATGCGATTATTAGTGACGCACGTTTTTTGACTCAGGTTATGATGAATTTACTTAGTAATGCTAATAAATATACTCCTTCCGGCGGGCGGATCAATGTTTCGGTTGAGGCGATCGAGCATTTCGGTAACGAGCATTTACTGCGTTTTTCGGTTTCTGATAATGGAATAGGCTTAACCGAGGAGCAAAAATCAGAGATATTCAGTTATTCAAGTTCCGGTTTAGGTTTGGCGAATTGCCAGCTTATTATTAAGAAAATGGGCGGTGAGATTTGGGCGGAATCAATACCCGGTGAGAATACCCGTTTTATCTTCGATCTAAGGGTCGAGGAAGGCAAAGCAACCGACGATATTACCTTAAAAAACCCGAATATCCTTGCATCGGGGCTTGACTTGGCGATGATTAAATTCGCAGGTAAGCATATTTTGATTGTTGAAGATATCGAAATTAACCGCGAAATCGTTATCAATCTTTTGAGCGATACCGAGGTTTTGATGGATTGTGCGGAGAATGGGCGTGAAGCTG
>WQST01000267.1 GCA_009787745.1 Lachnospiraceae bacterium | reverse complement strand
TATCGCCGTTTTACAGGAACGTAATGTCGGTGAGATGTTCTTAACGGCGATTTCATTGGCGGTCGCGGCAGTACCGGAAGGCTTACCCGCAATCGTTACCATTGTTTTGGCATTAAGCGTTTCAGGTATGGTCAGGGTCAACACAATCGTCCGCCGCTTACCCTCGGTCGAAACACTGGGCGCGGTCAATGTCGTATGCTCCGATAAAACAGGTACTTTGACAGTCAATCGGATGAGTATCCGCGAATGCTATACTGACGCGCATGTCATATCAAACGAAAACCTTAGTCAGGAGCGTCATAGGAAGCTTTTGGAAGCTTGTGTTCTTTGTAATGACGCCGAAATACAAGATAAAAACCGCATCGGCGACCCGACCGAATTAGCGTTACTTGATCTGGGGATTTTGCACCATATCGATAAATCTGATTGTGAGCGGAAATGCCCACGGATTGATGAATTATCCTTTGACTCGACCCGTAAGCGGATGACGACTATCCATCAGGATGGGTTGACAAGAATTGCCTATATTAAAGGCGCCGCTGATGAAATGATCGCTCGTTGCAGCAAAATTTCGCTCTTCGGCAAAGAAGCGCCTTTTACCTCAAATGCCAAAAAAGATACGATGAGAATTGTGGATGAAATGTGCGGACGAGCTTTGCGTGTGTTGGCAATTGCAATGAAAACCAGAGGCGATTTACTTTCCGAAGAAGAAATGACATTTATCGGCTTAGTCGGAATGATGGATCCCGCCCGCCCCGAGGCGGCAGGGGCGGTGGCCAGCTTCCGCAATGCGCATGTTGATACCGTCATGATTACGGGCGACCATCTCGACACGGCATATGCTATCGCGAGTGAGTTAGGAATTGCGAAGAATAAAAGTGAGTGTTTATCAGGTGCGCAAATCGATTCCTTATCGGCGGATGAGTTTAATGACCGAATTGAGCATATCAAGGTATATGCCCGTGTCTCGCCCGAACACAAAGTCCGTATTGTGGAAGCGTTCAAAAACAAAGGCAAAATTGTGGCAATGACGGGCGACGGCGTCAATGATGCCCCTTCGCTCAAAACAGCGGACGTCGGTATTGCGATGGGTCTGACAGGCACCGATGTCGCGAGGAATGCCGCCGATCTCGTCCTGACTGATGATAATTTTGCGACCATCGAAAAAGCGATTCGTGAAGGGCGGGGTATTTTTGAAAATATCCGCAAAACAATCTTATTTTTGCTGTCGTCTAACTTCGGTGAAATCATTTTGATGATGGCGGCAATCTTCGTCGGGCTTCCTTCACCGCTTAAAGCCAGCCATATTTTATGGATTAATCTGATAACAGATTCGCTTCCGGCGTTGGCTTTGGGGGTTGATGAGAATGATCGGGATGCTTTAATGAAGCAAAAACCGCGGAATAAAAATGAAAATCTTTTTGCCAAGGGGGGGCTTACTCTTACATTATGCTATGGCGCCGTGATAGCGATTATCAGTTTGGTAGCTTTTTTGCAAGTTCCTTTCGCGGTACTGAACGCGGAAAGCCTTCCGGTTAGTTTGGCGAGTTTAAAGAGTGTGCTTTCTTATTCGGATGTCCTTAATAAAGCGCAAACACATGCGTTTACGGTTTTGGCAATGAGTCAATTATTCCATGCGATCGGAATGCGCGATACTAATAAATCAATTTTCCGAATGAATCATTTAAAAAACCGGGCGATGCTGGCGGCTTTGTTTTTCGGTTTCTTCCTCCAGTTTTTGGTTACGGAAATCCCTTATCTGATTAATCTGTTCGGAACCAGCCAACTGACCTTAAATGAATGGATGACGCTTGGGCTTTTGGCAATGGCTCCCCTCTTCATCCATGAGTTACTGATTTTGGGAGGGACTCCCGAGAAGAAATTGAAACCCGAAGAGCAATATTAAAGCTCGCGGCAGTCTGAGCGAAGCGGGGACTTTGTAGCGGCGAAGAGAGATCCTTCGCTTCACTCAGGTGAGATAAAAATATAGCGTAAACATTGTTTGCCTTTCAACCTCAAATTGTGCTATACTGTTCCCATGACAAAAGCATACCCCAAATTCATAAGCGGCAGCACCTTGAAAATAATCGCGATAATTGCTATGATAATAGATCATATCGGTTTAGGTATTTGGTATCGATTACCTTTCATGGGTTATCTTGTACCCGATATTATGGATCAAGATACTTGGTGGTCGATTTACCGTATTATGCGAAATATCGGGAGAATAGCTTTTCCGCTTTTTTGCTTTTTATTGGTTGAAGGATTTTTTCATACAGGCAGCCGCAAAAAATATGCGTTCAGACTATTTGCCTTTGCCTTAATTTCCCAATTACCCTTTCATTATGCTTTTTCAGATCTTTATGGGGTGACTGACGGGTTAAATGTTTTCTTTACCCTCGTTATCGGATTTATCGCGATATGGGGGATGCATGAAGTTAAGAGGAGGGTGCCGAATCATTTGGCATACTTATCCGCATGGTTGTTGATTGCGGTGAGTTCCTGTGTTATCGCTGTTCAGCTGGATACTGATTATGATTTTAAAGGTGTCGTTCTCATAATTGTTTTGTATATTTTCCACAAATCGCGTATAATAAGTTTAATTATTGGTTATTTTTCGTTCAAATGGGTTTTGCTTAGTCCCAAGCTTACTAATATAACAACCGTGTTTGCGAGTTATTTTGAGTATATTGCGGAAGACTATTGTTTTCCGGGATTTATTTTGGCATCATTTTATAATGGTAAAAGAGGATTAAAAATTAAGTATTTATTTTATTTGATTTATCCGATACATCTTTTGCTAATATTTATTATTTGGAACTTTATACTATGAGGGTAGTACTTCGTTAATCCTTTCAGACGGAGGATAATTAATGGATTGGTCTAAGATTTGTGCAGTTAATGGCCCGGCCGGCGATAATGAACTGGCAGGGTTAATGGAGTTTGCGACCAATGGCTGGAATATTGCTTTTATGGATCCGCAAAAAGAAATTTTAGAGCGGGTTGGCCAAGATCTTTTTGAAAAGCACAACATTAAAATTTTGATCGTTAACGAAAAAGAAGAGCAGGATAACATTGAGCATGATATCGAAGCTTTTTTTTATCATGGCAGTTGGGATGATGAAGAAGATGTCGATATATTCTGGGGTTTTCTTGAATTTAAGTATGGCGGAGTGAATTTTATTATTAATGGTGAAGTATCTAAATGATTAAGATGAAAAGATAGCAAGCAGGGAGGTTTTAATGAAAATTATTTTCTTAGGTGCTTGTCATGAAGTTACGGGCAGCATGACTTATTTGA
>WQST01000266.1 GCA_009787745.1 Lachnospiraceae bacterium | reverse complement strand
CCCCCCCCCCTAGAAAATCAAGGCTCGGCGACAGCGTCATCAACAGTGCCAGTATAATCGCGCTTAGCCTTCGGAAAAGAATCATTTTTCTAAGTTTCTGCATTAAAAACCTCCTTAATAATAAGTTGTGAATTGTGAATGATTAAACATTATGATTTACTTAGATGTCAATACACCAAAAAAAGAATATGATATGTAGAATGATTCAGGTGTATTAGTCGGTATGCTGACACTTGCAAATAACCTTCTCTTTGTTATTATAGTATAAGTAATACCTAATAAACAATGCCAAACAACCAAGTACGCAATATTTAGTACTAAGTTAGCAATAAGTTGTAGCCATAAAATGGCCATGTCCGGTTAAAGGCTATAAAATCCGATTTTTTATCTAATTCAGCAGGAAATTTGATTTTTCTAATTTTAACTATCTTACTAAAGACAAATTTACTGAGGTAATCTTTCCGGTTCTTGAGGACATCTTAATTTTCTTTATCCAAAAAAATATTTATGTTCAATAAACTTCCGTATAATCGGGTCATTGCGGCAAAAGGCCAATATTTGGCAACATTTTGCGGGTTAATCACAAATGGGCTTATTATTATCAAAAGAACATGAAGTTAATGAAAAATCCGGCGCCTGCTCAGGATGTGCAGGGACAGAAAATTTCTTCTTCACAAAAACCCCATATTTATGTAATATATATACATGAACGAAATATTAATTGTTGACGACAACGAAGAAATATTAACCGCTAACCGCGACCACCTGACCGCACAGGGATTCAACGTGACTTGTGCGGATACGGGCATCAAAGCGCTGGCGCTTCTTAACGAGAACAGGTACGATTGTCTTGTCCTTGACATTCTCCTTCCCGATTTAGACGGGTTCACTATCTGTAAAGCCGCCCGCACGATTACCAACACCCCCGTTTTATTTCTCTCCTGTTTGGATGAAATCGACGACAAGGTAAACGGCCTGCTCTCCGGCGGCGACGACTATATGACCAAGCCGTATAGTTTACGTGAGTTAACCGCGCGGATTCACGCTTTATTACGCCGCAGTGAAATTCAGGAAAATAATACCGCTGATGTCCGCACCCCCGCGCAAGAAAATATCATTATCGACCGCAATCACCGAAGCATCTTCGCCTGCGGGAAGAATGTTTTATTATCGGATAAGGAATTTAAACTCTTTACTTTACTGTACGATAATCAAGGCGCCATCCTTTCCAAAGAAGAAATCCTGAAAGAAGTTTGGCATAATAATGCCGAAATCGGTATTGTCGCCGTTTGGATGCTAAGGCTTAGGCGCAAAATCGAATTCACCGAAGAGGTCATCGGATGCATCGAGACCATTTACGGAATCGGTTACCGGTTAATCAAGTCACCGCATAACGATATCTGAACGAGTTACCAATTTTACCGCGGACATTAACGGTCTTTTGTATATAATTGTAGATAAGATTATGTCAGAGAATTTTTTTGTTGATTTTTATTTGACATTTTGATATAATGCTTTTGAGGACAAAACGAACACAAACTTATGCGAACCGGGATTTCTTCCCTGTTCGCATAAAGTGTTTTATAGGACATTATTACATTTTGGTGTAATATTTCGACAATTATTACATTTCGGTGTAATAATTGAGGTTAAAGTGCAAAATTATCACTAAATAAGGAGCAACTTTTAAATGAATGCATACACACAACTAAAGCGAAATATTTGTAACATCATTCGTGACGACGGGCAAAAAAGTCTCGCCAACCGTATTTTCAGCAATACCATCACCGCTTTGATTATTATCAATATTACGATGGTATTACTGGAACTGGCCGGGGATTTTTCAGCGGAAACTATTAGCATCTTCTATTATGCGGAAGCCGTCGCCGTTATTATTTTTACGCTCGAATATCTGCTGCGCTTGTGGACGGCGGATTTACTTTATCCCGGCGTCAGCAAAACGAAAGCCAGATGCCGCTACATATTCTCACCCATGTCGCTTATCGACTTAGTCGCAATCGTTCCCTTTTACATGGCGTTCATTCCGTTTAACACCGCCGTAATCAGGATTTTGCGTCTCTTGCGCCTTTTGCGGATTTTTAAGATGAGCCGCTATTCCGAAGCCAAGACTTCCGAAAAAATCTTAGCTTCCATAAACGAAGCAATCATTATCACCGATGCCGAAAGCAATCTCCTAAGTGCCAATAACGCCGCTCAGGATTTGTTCCCCGCGCTGAAAGACACCAAAAAATACACTCACCTCGGGCAAGCTGAAAATTTCCCGGCGGAACTTTTGGATTTTGACGGTAATCTTGAATCTTATAAATTCAGCTTGAGCGAAGACACTTTTTATAGTGCTGATATCAGCCGTTTATATGACCGTGAAAAATTGCTCCGCTTTATCATCATCATTCATGATATAACCGCTTCCGTTTTACTGGAGCGGGCGGAAAAAGAACGCATCAAAAATCTTTTCGGCCGTTTTGTGGCGGCTGATGTTGTTGATGAAATGATTGCCGGGAATATTAGCGTCGATCTCGGCGGGGTATTAAAAGAAGTTACCCTGCTTTTCGTCGATATCCGCGGGTTTACGGCTTTTTCGGAAGCGAATCCGCCGGAAAAAGTCGTTGAAATGGTTAACCGTTATCTTAATCTGACCAGCCGTTCGATTCAGGAATTCGGCGGGACGATTGATAAATATATCGGCGATGCGACGATGGCGGTTTTCAATGCCCCGAACGACCTTGAAAATCATTCCCTTTGTGCGGTAAAAGCGGCATGGGCGATGAAGCAGGGTTCGATTACGCTTAAGGAAGAAATTCTTCGCGATTTCGGGGTCGATTTACAGTTCGGGATCGGGATTAACTGCGGTGAAGCGATTGTCGGTAATATGGGCAGTGATTTCCGCATGGATTATACTGTTATCGGCGATACCGTAAATACCGCCGCGCGCCTTGAATCGAATGCGGGGAAGGGGCAAATCATTATCTCCGAAGCGGTTTATAAATTAGTATGTGATGATATTTTGGCGGAAGACAGAGGAATCCTTACGGTTAAGAATAAGAAGGACGGGATTCATGTTTATGAGGTCGTCGGGCTTAAGAACGGATAAGTATTAGGGAAACTGCGTTTCAATAACGCTCTATAAAATTCAGAAGGAGTAATACAAAATGCAAAATTTACAGGAACTGGGCAAAATCGGGAAACTTAATAATTATCAGCCGGGTGAGGTGCTTTTTTTACAAGGCTCTCCCGGTGATTGTATGTATATTGCCGTTAAGGGTAATTTCGGCGTTTATGTCAATTCTTTTACCGAT
>WQST01000265.1 GCA_009787745.1 Lachnospiraceae bacterium | reverse complement strand
AATTTCCTATTTTTCAGATTAAATGAACCCTTTATTTTTGCCATTTCTCATACTAAGTGCAAGCGAGGTTTCCACTGTTGCACTTACTTTGGGAATTTACGGGACAACTTTACTCCCACAAAACAACGCACTAATGTTCGGATAAATTTACTATTATAACCATAGCTTTAATTACCAGTGTAATAATCATCCCCATCGGACATACTTAACCTATAACTTATCCAAAAACTGCTCACGAAAAAGCAATCACAAATCATGAACAGTCAATAAGTTTTACCAAAAATTGATCTACTAATTGCCTATCTTCAACTACAATTACAAACCAAGCAAAAACTAGGCAATTTGATCATAAAAGGGAGGTTTAAATAAATGGCAGATTTATCAGAATTGGAATTACAGAATCTTCGCCACTTAATGGGCGGTTATGACACTACTCACTGTAAATTGAAAGAATACGCATCATGTGCCAAAGACAGCCAAGTAAAGCAATTCTTTGAAAAAGGCGCACAGTCGGCTGTTGATAATAAGCAAACACTGATGGGCTTCTTACAGTAACGGAGGTAACAATGGACGAAAAAACTATGGTAGCGGACACGCTGATGGGTCTTAACGGTGAACTTGAACGTTTCGGGCAAATGATTCCCCAGACAGAAAATCAGGATTTGAAGCAAACTTTAAAGCAATTCCGAAATGCTAGTGAACAATCACAGGAAGAGCTTTATCAAATTGCCAGAGATAAATCATATTATGTCCCGGCTTCAAAAGCCACACAAAAAGAAGTCGATCACGTGAAATCGCTGTTCACAAGCGGAACTATCTAAATTTTAAATAGTGAAGCAACGCTTCTTTAAAAAAACGCGGTTCGGCGATATGTCGAACCGTGTTTTTTTAACTACAATATCTGCTTTATCTTATCAATATTCGGCGCAATCACCATTGAATAATTCGTATAATAAATCACAAACCCCGGTTTGCCGCCGCTTGGTTTCTTGACATTTTTGCGTTCTGTATAATCTATCTCGACTTTTTCCTGTTCACGCCCCCGCGAATAGAATGCCGCCAAAGCCGCCGCTTCCTCATAAACCAAATCAGGTAATTCTTTCCCTTCGGTCTTGACAATCACATGTGAACCGGGTAAACCTTTCGCATGAAACCACCAATCGCCGCCGTCAGCCAGCTTAAATGTCAATTCATCATTTTGAATATTGTTTTTCCCGATATAAATATGGAATCCGTCACTGCTTTGATAATGAAAAGGTTGATTTTTTATTTTTTCCTTTCGCTTACCTTGATATTTCCTCTTAATATATCCGCTCAAAATCATTTCTTCTTTAATTTCGCCGAGATCATTTTCGTGAACGGCGATATCCAATGAAGCGGCAATCGATTCTAAATGAATAATTTCCTCCCTAACCTCCTGTGTCAGCTCTTTAAGTGCTTCCGCTGTCCGCTTTAGCTTATTGTATTTATCGAAATATTTCTTCGCATTTTCTCCCGTACTAAGAAGCGGGTCAAGGGGAATATTGATCATTTCACCACTGTAGTAATCAAGCGCTTCAAGGTTTTTCGCCCCGAGCGGAGCGCTGTAACCGTAGGTATTTAAAAGTTCGCCATAAATCCGATAGCGGTCTTTTTTTTCGGTATCTTTGATTTGGTTTAGCTGTAGTTCATATTTTTTGCGGTCGCGTTCAAGGGCGGTTTGCACAATCTTTCGCAGGTCGGCTGATTTTTGCCGGATGCGGTTAACGACATTGCGGGTCAGAAAATAATGCTCAAGCATTGCCGACGCCGACTCACAGCTAACGGCATTCAGGTCACGGTAGATTTCCATCTTAAGCGCCGAAAAGCCATAGGGACGGCTTCCTTCATAATAAATATTAAAGCTGAAATCACGGTTTTTAATTTGACCCATGATATCAGAAAACGATGCAAAAAGCTTTTCTGATTCATCATTAGATGCCGCTGTCGAATCATCACCTTCAAGTCCTGCGCGCAAGCATATCTCCTGCGCCATTTGCGGTGATAATCCTGTGAAATTACTATATAAAGATTTGTAAAGCGGCATCGCTTTCTTTGATATTAAGGCCTTAAATTCCGCGAAATCTGCTTCCAGCGGATTCGCTTTTACTGTCGTTTCCGGCACGAAATATGCTCGCCCCGGTAAAACTTCGCGCACTGAGCTAACCATCCCCGAGATGTGTTTGATGCTGTCAATAATCATCTTTTCACTGTCAATAAAGATAATATTCGAGTGTTTCCCCATGATTTCGACGACAAGCTCTTTTTCCTGATAATCGCCCATTTCATTTAAATGTCCGATTTTAAGATGGACGATACGCTCTAAGCCCGGCTGACTTATATCGATAATCCGTCCGCTGTTCAAATATTTCCTTAAAAGCATACAAAAACCGGGGGCTGTCATCGGACCTGATTTATTATTTTCGGTCAGATAAATTAGCGGTAATCCCGCATCCGCCGAAATAAATAAACGTTTCGTCGCAGACGGGCGATCTTCCCGCGGGCTTATTTTTATGGTCAGAATTAATTCATCATTTTCGGGTTGGGCTATCTTCGTGATTCGCCCCCCGACTAGTTCTCTTTTTAATTCAGCGACTATACTAGCGATTACTACTCCGTCAAATGCCATGTTGTTATCCTTTCATATTTCATCCTTTATTAATCCTATTGACCAGTCTAGTCAATTTCCCGCCGCCAGGTATCCATTTAAGCTCTGCTTCTCCGAGAACCCGCCATTTTACCGCAATTATGAAATAAACCAAGATTCCCGCGGTCACGGCAATAACCAGCGCAATTAAATTTATATTTATCAAATAGAATAATCCATGATACGTCCCAAACGAAACCGCTCCCATCACAATTGATATAACCAAAGGACGCATAAATGTTTTGTCCCATTCCTGCTCATATGATAGGTGCTTACGGACAGCTATTCCGTTAAACACACACATTAGGAGAGCGAATAACAGCACCGAAACCGCCATCAAATAAGTTCCTATATCAGTAAAAATCAGCCCTGCCACCAATACTGCCGTCTGTATTATTAACGCAAGCGCCGCATTGACAACGGGGCTGTTGACGCGTCCGATACTTTGTAATACAGCGTTTAATATCGTTGATAAGGAATAAAATACTACCGCTATGGATAGGATTATTAATAAATTGGCACTTAATAATAACGTCTCCCTTTGCGGATATAAAAAAAGCATTATCGGTCGTGACAGCACTCCTATTCCGACCGCCGCGGGAATCGCCACGAACATCGTCGAGCGTATCGCTTTAGCGACTTTATCACGGCAAA
>WQST01000264.1 GCA_009787745.1 Lachnospiraceae bacterium | reverse complement strand
CAATACGCGCTCTCGTTCTGAAAATTATCTAAGATTCGGCGGATATCTTTTGATATCTGCCATTCTTTGAGCCGAACCTCAGATAATTTCTAAGAGCATTACCAACTAAAGGAAATAGCCATGCCGTAAGTTCGCCATTCGCACTAAAAAGAATAAATTGTAAAATAATCACAGCCAAAGCCACTATAGAAAGAATCGGGGTAATAATTTTCAGATTTTCCCGAATTGAATTTGGCAACCAATGTCCCCATTCTCCAGGTGGCGGTGATGGTAACTCAGGCTTCTTAAAATACAGCTTGTATTTACCCATACTCATACCTCCATACGACAACAATACTCATGTTCAAAAATTAATTTTTACGCACGTACCACATCGTTGTGATAAATAAGTGCGCCCTTTCTTTTAATTATCCGGCTAGTAAAACCACGTTATCGAAGTTATCCAAACTGCGTTATTTATGCCCACAGCAGTGCATGTTTTATTCTTCATTTGTGTGTCATACATACAAATCACACATCCGTCATAATAAAATAATCATAAAACGGCATCAAAAATTTATACCCGTTCACAATACAATCAACAAAATCAGGCGAAAACAGTTCTTCGTCAATCTCCCCGTAATGAATCATTGAAAATGATTTTTTGTTATACCATTCCTGGGTTTTGGGCGTGGGTGCTTGTTTCATGCGGGCATACTCAGGACCTTCCAGCTTGAATTTACTTTGGGTTGCAAGTAAATCAATCAAAGCCTCCAAATCTTCCGGTCTTTTATTAATCCGCTCCCGCAGTTTCTCCATTGTGTCAGCTTTCGCGGCATAGTAGCCGAGTCCATAACTATAGCCTTCGGGATTAAGGTCAAACCAAAAAGTTAAAATACCTGAATTATCCTCACCTAATGAGAATTTTTCCACCGAAAACCATAGGTTATCTCTGTAAAAATTGCCGTCACGGACGCGTCTGGCATCTTTATAAATTCGTGACAGTTTATGAATGAACCCACGGTCGGCATATTCCGAATTTATGCGCGCGAAAACTTCCTGCCCCAGTTCTTTCATCGGGGTATGGAAATCTTCTTTATACTCATTTTTATGCGCTTCAAACCATTCCTTGCTGTTATTAAAGCGAATATTCCACATAAAATCAATCGTTTTTTGGCTAAACCCTGTAAACATAACTAATCTCCATCTTCTCCGTTAAATTCCTTAAGTTTCTGATTTATTTTTCTTGAATCCGCATTATCAACACTCCAATCGACAGTCCATACTACCATATAAACGATAAAAATACCGGCTATCATAATTACATGTTCCAACAAATTAAATCCGTTTAGCCAACCAAATAGGTGAGCGCAGGATAAAATTGTGCATATAAGAATCGCTAAATGAAGAATGCGCCGCTTTTTCCACGCATTTTTGTCAAGTTCCCGGTTCGAGCAGAAGACAAAATGCGGAATGGTAAAAATCACACCGCCAAAAAGGATATAGCCAAATTCCGCCAATGTAAACACCGCATCAGGGGTTATTATTAAGCAGAAAATTGTTTGGCATATTATTATCCCGGTGCAAATGACAAAGTAGTCTCTAAACATGATCCGCAATATTTCTTTATATGTCATCACGACCTCCCTTAAATCTGCAATCTCTTCTTCAATTCACTCACATACTGGCGCGAAATAATCAACTTCTCGCCATTGTCAAAACACGCTTCAAAACGCCCGTTAAAAGCCGGGCTGACATACTTTATTTTCTTGAGATTCATAATAACGGATTTGGAAGTACGCAAATAAAATCCGTTATTAAGTTCTTCAAATTCGTAGAGTTTCTGTTTTGATTCATAAACTTCGCTCTTTGTATAAATAAAAACTTTACTATCAACGGCTTCAAAATAGTAAACATCCTTTGGGACGACGCGATGGATCTGATTACCCTGATACCCGATAACCATATCCTCAAGCGTCTTTATGCGGTTAATGATTTTGTGAATCCCTTCATCAATGGTGTGGCACCGAATAATAATTTCGGGCGGCTCATCGGCAGGGATTTCTTCGATGCTGATTTTCATACCTTAACAAACTTTCGCTTTGCGTGATAAATTCAAAATAGCTAAAGCCGAAAAAACAAATACCGTCGCGACCAAAACCCCAACATGCAGCCAAGCCGTCCCGGCATAATCCCCAAACATAATCACAACGCCCATTTGCTTCTCAAAATCACTGACGATCTCCGCGGGAGCATTTAAAAATGTCGCCGCCATTTGATCCTCCATCATAATTTTGCGTAACAGCACACATGCGTGGGTAGTCGGGAACAATTTAACGAGCACTTGGATATTATCGGAAAGCATTCCGATCGGAAAATACATACCTGTAAAAAAACCGATTAATGTCCCCAGAACCGTGCTGACCGCGCCATAGGCTCCGTTAGTTCTTAAGAAGCTTGTAATGAAAAGGGTTACCGCGCCTGATGATAATGCCGCCAGAATTATTACTCCGCTTATTTTTAGGATACTTAGAAAAGACAGCATCGGCATTCCATTCAAGCTAAGGACTACGGTAACAATCACAAATATAAAGGCACACATCATCAGCGCAACCAAACAGGCGCTTATGACATACCCGCCGACGATTTGCCACCGATAAAGCGGTGCCGACATAAAATCCTTAAAGTTCTTTTTTACCCGGTCTTCAACAATAATACCACATGCGCCCAAAGCGGTCGTAAATGAAGCAACCCCGATAATCCCTGCCATTACCCAAATATCCATCATCAGTGACGCACCCTCGATATCGGCGACCCCCGACTTAATCTGATCGCCGAGAATAAGGACATATAACCCGACTATAATGATAACCGCCAAAAAAGAAAAGAAAACCCCGGCGCGATCACGAAAATACATTTTGAAATTTCTGCTTGCTAAATTTAACATCTGTTTTCTCCTATTCCAGTTCTCTCCCTGCTATATTTAAAAATACATCGTCCATTGTTCCGTGCATCATTTCAAAGCTTAAAATATCATCACGGACATGATCCAAAATATGAATCGCTTGCTTACTATCCTTAACTTTTACATGAATCAACTGTTCTTTTTCTTTAAAACCGAATCCGCTTTCGGTCAAAAACCCCTTATGTTTATCCGCTTTATCAGGGTTAAGCTTTAATTTGAGTAAATCTGAGCTATATTCATCCCGTAATTCGTAAGGAGTGCCGCTGACGGCGATTTCTCCCTGATTGATAATAATAATATGGTCGGCTTTGGCGGCTTCTTCCATATAATGGGTGGTCAAAAAAACCGTTAGATTCATTTCTTTTTGTAAGCTTGCGACCATGCTCCAAATACTTTTGCGCGTCCCCGGGTCAA
>WQST01000263.1 GCA_009787745.1 Lachnospiraceae bacterium | reverse complement strand
AACTCCGCCGATGGATTGAAACAGGTCCAAATTCTTTGAGCGCCGCAATATGACTCACCGCACCGTACCCTTTATGTGACGCAAATCCATATTCGGGAAAAATACTGTCATACTGAACCATCATCCGATCCCTCGTTACCTTCGCAATCACACTGGCGGCGGCAATTGACGCACTTTTCGCATCCCCTTTAATAATCGGTATTTGCGTAATATCAATCTGCGGTATCGTAACCGCATCATTTAGCAAAACTTGCGGTTTCAAAGACAATGCGGCAATTGCATCCCGCATCGCTTCGTATGTAGCGTTCAAAATATTAATCTCATCAATCCGTTCGGGCGAGGCAAAACCAATTCCATAAGCCAACGCTTTTTCGATGATCGTATGGTAAAGTTCCTCCCTTATTTTTTCGGACAATTTCTTCGAATCATTTAGATATAAAATATGACAATTTTCAGGCAAAATAACTGCTCCTGCGACGACAGGCCCGGCAAGCGGCCCGCGCCCGACTTCATCAATTCCGCAAACCGGCCCTAAATGAGCATATTTCCGCTCAAATGCCGACATCATATAAATTCGCTCCGCTTCCGCTTTAAAAGCCGCTACTTTTTTCTCCGCCTTAATAGATACACTGCGAACCCCTGCTCTCTCGTCACCCCGATACTCCTCAATTAACCTTGGTAATAATTCATTCGCCGCCGTATCAAATCTCTCTTTAATCTTCTGTATACTTTCAACAGGCATTTGCATTCCTCACTGGTGCTGAACCATCCCCAACTTATTAAACGGCCAAATCCTAATCCATGCTTTCCCCACCAGTTCGCTTCTCTTCACGTTCCCGACTTTTTCGTCACGGCTATCCGTACTGTTATTGCGATTATCCCCCATAACGAAATATTCGTCATTATCAAGCTTAATCGGCAAGGACGCTCTCCCGCCGTCGCTTATTATCTCACGCCCATACGACTCATTTAAAAGCACCTCATTAATATAAATATTCCCGTCATCATCAATAAAAATCGTTTCTCCCGGCAATCCGATAACCCGTTTTATATAATGAATCGACTTATCGTGCCGATATGGAAAAACCACAATATCATACCGCTCAGGGTTTCCGAAGCGATAACTAATCTTATCAACAATCAAGTTTTCTCCATCCTGCAAGGTATCATTCATCGAGCTTCCGTGTACCTCCGTTCGAATCCCGACGAACTTCACAATCAGGAAAGCCGCAAGTAAAGCACCTAAAATATAAACACTGGTAATAAGAAATTCCTTAATAAAAACCTTCATAATCTGCCTCCATATCTCAATCTGTCTTATTTGATATTAAATTCTATCAAGTGTAATTCTGCCGAAACGCCCGCTGCGCAAATCGTCGACAATAATTCCTGCGGCGCGTGCCAAATCAAGTTCTTCACCTTTCAAAAAACAACGCCGATTCAAACATATCATTTTTAGTGCTTCATAATTATCTGTAAATTCTAAAATACTATAGCGCTTAGGTATCACCTGCGGATAATGCTCATTCATAAAATCAATAATCTTTAAAGCCAGTTCCCCGATATCAATAATATCATCCTTTATCGAACCGATTATCGCCAATTTCAAACCAACCAGTTGATCTTCAAACTTCGGCCACAGAATCCCCGGGGTATCCAATAACTCCAAATCCTTATTTAACCTAATCCACTGCTTACCCCTTGTCACCCCCGGTTTATTGCCCGTTTTGGTGCAAGCTTTTCCCGCATATGAATTAATAAAAGTCGATTTTCCGACATTCGGGATGCCGACGACCATTGCCCGAACAGGGCGATTAAGAATCCCGCGGCGGCGGTCACGGGCGATTTTTTCCTGACATGCTTCCCTGACGATACCTTGAATTGCTTTGAGCCCCTGTCCGCTTTTTGAGTTTATTTGCAGAACATGAAACCCCTTTCCGATAAACTCATCCGCCCATAAATTATTATATTTTTCATCCGCTAAATCAGCTTTGTTAAGAAGGATTAAGCGCGCCTTATGTTTCCCTAGTTCGTCTATATCAGGGTTACGGCTTGACTTCGGAATCCTTGCATCAACCAGTTCAATCACTAAATCAATCAGGCGAATATCTTCCTGCATCTGCCGTTTTGCTTTAGTCATATGACCCGGGTACCACTGGTAATTCATAATCTATCTCCACTTAGGCTATTCTATCAGCCCCATTTTTTCGGCATCAATCGGCATTTTAAACCACGCTTTCCCTGTGATAACATCACGACTGACGACCCCGATATTACCTGAACGGCTGTCCTCACTGTTATTACGGTTATCGCCCAAAACAAAAAACTCATCACTTCTAAGGATAATCTTATTTCCGGCGATTCCCGCATCTTCCATCTTGTCAAAACTGTCGTCTTCATCATATAAAATATCATTAACATAAAGATAACCGCCGACAATTTGCACCGCTTCGCCTGGAACTGCGACGACACGCTTCAAATAGAAATGAGAATTAGGATTTCCATTTGGTAAAAAGACTATTACATCACCTTTTTTCGGCGCTGTCAATTGATAAACCAAACGATCTATCAAAACTTCCTGCCCATTATAAAGAATCGGTTCCATCGAGACACCGATCACACTGGTACGGATTCCAAATGTATAATTAAGAACAAAAGCCAAAAAAACCGTCACAGAAACCGAAAAAATAAATATCAGCAACTCTTTAATATGCGCCTTCTTAATCCGCTTTTTCTTCTGGATAAATGTCAGGCCTTTACTCTTCGCCATTATAAATTCCTATGTATGATTTGTTTTACTTTATATCTCAATAAAAAAATACACTTGCTCCATAAACATCTTATCACAATAATAACAATAAGGAAAGAACAAGTGTAATTTTATTATCCGCCGTCCTGAGTGAAGCGAGAAATCCTAACCCCGAAGCCCTGTTTTACGATAAACTACCGAAAAAAGAATAATCAGAACCACAATATTCGCCGCAATAACCGAAATTGCTTTCGCGAAATTCCCCGAAAAATCATTTACAATCGTGTTAAGCTGCAAGGTATACATAAAGCTTGTCATTTTTTCGATTTTTTCATTAAAAGCGGCAATCATCGGGCTAAACCCAAGGATAACCGCAACAGGCACCGATATCGCCGTCGCCGCTTGCTGGTTTTTTGCAAGAATACCAATCGACGCACCGAGAATTATTGAAGCGCAAGTCGCTAAAACCATTATTAAGAAAAACCGCGAAAATTCTACGCCTTTAAATCCCCCGATTAGCGCGAACGCAAACGAAGCGAAAGTTCCCAATAATAGTATAAAGCCGCCCAGACCCGTCAAATACTGATAAGGCTTAACCCCCGCCATAATCAG
>WQST01000262.1 GCA_009787745.1 Lachnospiraceae bacterium | reverse complement strand
AACCGATGATGGGGCAGCCGATGATGCAGCAGCCGATGATGCAGCAGCCCATGATGCAACAACCGATGATGCAGCAGCCGATGATGGGCTACAATCCCGCGATGATGGGGATGCCGAATATCCAACCGGCACAGTTCCAGAACTTTCAGGTCGATTACAGTGCCGTACCGGGTTCGGAGAATATCGGGCTGATTATGGATGTACCGCTTGAAGTTACGGTTGAGTTAGGACGGTGTGTGAAGTCCATTTCCGAAATCCTGGAATTTGCCCCCGGTACAATCATCGAACTTGACAAAATCGCGGGCGAACCAATTGATGTATTGGTAAATGGAAAGTTTGTCGCCAAAGGCGAAGTCGTCGTTATTGAAGAAAGCTTCGGTGTGCGTGTCACAGAAATAATAAAGTAGCGGAAATTATTATATCGGCGCATCTTTAACGCGCATCCCTAGAGGGAATGGTTTTCGCAGAAAATCATGATATTAAGTAATAATAACTTAGAATCTATCCAATAATAATTTAAACAAATAGGAGAAAGAGTGATGGCTAAAAACATTTTAATTGTGGATGACGCAGCATTTATGAGAATGATGATCAAGGATATCTTGAGCAAAAACGGTTATAATGTTGTAGGAGAAGCGGAAAATGGCTTGAAAGCAATTGAAAAGTACAATGAATTGCAACCGGATTTAGTGCTTATGGATATTACCATGCCGGAAATGGATGGTATTGCCGCGCTTAAGCAGATTAAAGCGGCGAATGGCGGAGCACTGGTTATCATGTGTTCAGCGATGGGTCAGCAAGCGATGGTTATTGAATCGATTCAAGCAGGAGCAAAGGACTTTATCGTCAAGCCGTTCCAAGCCGAACGTGTATTGGAAGCGGTCAAGAAAGTAGTCGGTTAGGCGGCTATGTTTCTTGGCGCACCTGAAACTTCAGTATACGATAGTTTTGCCGGAGCCATGCAGTTTTTTACGCTGATAGTGATATTTTTGATAGTTCTCGGTATTACTTTGGTTGCAACTAAGTGGATCGCTAACTATCAAAAATCCAATACAGCCGCCGGTAACATTGAAGTCGTTGAGACCTTTCGCTTAACGACGAATAAATATGTGCAAATAATTAAAGTCAGTGACAAGTATTTGGCGATTGCCATCGGTCGTGATGAAGTGACGCTCCTTGCCGAACTTTCTCCCGACGACGTAAAGACTGTTGCGGCGAAAGAATTTGCGATGCCTGATTTCGCCGCAGTATTGGCGAAATTCAAGAAATCATACAGCGATGATAAAGACCCCGATAAATATGAATAATGTAATTCGCAAAAAGAAGACGAATCATTCGTTAAATACAAGTATGTTGAAGATTATTTGCCTGCTGCTTTTAGTAGGCATATTCTTTATTGTCCCGGCAATTAATGCTCACGCGATAGGGGATTTTGATTTTGACGACCTTGCCAATGAAAGTACTTTCCTTAATCCGTCAGGTTCAGCGAATAATCCGGAAGATTTAGGACGGCTTAATACCGCGAATAGGTTTACGGTCGCATATGACGGCGAAGACGGGCAGTTATCAGGTTCGCTCAGAATTATGCTGATTTTGACATTTATTTCGTTAGTGCCGTTTTTGCTTATTACGATGTCGGCTTTCGTGCGGATTGTTATTGTGTTACATTTCACGCGGGCCGCGCTTAATACCCAATCGGCGCCGCCGAATCAGGTGTTGATGACGATGGCGCTTTTTTTGACTTTCTTTATTATGCAACCTGTCATAAATGAAATTTATAATAATGCGTTCATTCCCTTTGACGCCGCCGAGATAGGGCAGGAAGAGTTTTTCACCGCGGTAATGGAGCCGATTCGGGAGTTTATGTATATCCATACCCAGAAGAAGGATGTTAATTTATTTATCACGATCAGTAATACCGAGTGGGACGGGCAGTTATCGACGATTCCGAGTTATGTTTTAATCCCCAGTTTCATTATTAGTGAGTTGCGAACGGCTTTTATGATCGGGTTTATAATTTATATACCGTTTGTCGTTATCGATATGGTTATTGCTTCAACGCTGATGGCGATGGGTATGATGATGTTGCCGCCGACGGTTATTTCGATGCCGTTTAAGATTTTGCTGTTCGTTCTAGCCGACGGATGGCATTTGATAGTGGGTTCGTTAGTCAAGACGTTCTACTGACGATTCTGTTTATGGGAGGAAATAAATGGATATTTCGCATATTACAAGAATTACGACAGAGGCAATATATACTGTCATCAAAACAGCCGCCCCTGTTCTTTTGGTTTCGCTGATCGTCGGTTTGACAGTCAGTATCTTTCAAACGGTTACATCGATTCAAGAGCAAACCCTCACCTTTGTTCCGAAGATTTTGGCGATATTCATTTCCCTTATCCTTTTGGGACAATGGATGATGAATAATTTAACGACCTTTATGACCAATCTATGGGGCGATTTTAGCCTTTATATTAGATAGCACAACTGCCGCATTTCTCCATAATGGGATTCTTGGCTCGTGCATAGTGGAATGATAAATGATAGATATTAATTTTGGTTATGCTGAACTTGAATATTTTTTGTTGATATTAGTCAGGGTGACTTGTTTTGTCTATATATCACCGTTTTTTAGTATGCCGAATACACCCAGACGCGTAAGAATTGCGCTGTCACTTTTCATTTCATTCATAATCAGCCGAAATATCCCGCATGTCGCGGTGGAATACAATACTTTGGAAGGATATGCCGTCGTCATAGCCAAAGAAGCGATTTGCGGTTTTTTGATTGGCTTCGGCGCATACCTTTGTATGTCGGTTATTTCTTTTGCGGGGCGGATTATCGATATGGAAACAGGGATGATGATGGCTTCCGTTATGGATCCGACCACGCAGGAACAAACCAGTATCAGCGGAGTTTTTTATAATTACGCAATCACCTTGATATTGCTGATTACAGGTATGTACCAGTTCCTGTTAAGTGCTTTGGCTGAATCATTTATCTTGATTCCCGTCAATGGCGCTATTTTTAAAATGGACGCATTACTAACCGCCATGCTGGTATTTTTAAGGGATTACCTGATTATCGGATTCCGTATTGCCCTGCCGATTTTTATTTCCATTACCTTACTGAATGCCATTTTGGGGATTCTTGCGAAAGTATCACCGCAGATGAATATGTTCGCGGTCGGAATGCAGATGAAGGTTTTGGTCGGCTTTACTGTTATCTTCGTGACAATCGGCTTAATGCCGATAGCGGCCAATTTCATCTTCGATGAAATGAAACGCGTAGTGACAATGATGGTACATGTGATGACATAAGGTTAGGAGTATTATGCTTCTTGAATATAATCTTCAATTTTTCGCG